>CALRUG020000132.1:0-9008 GCA_943371295.1 Synechococcus sp. UW140
AATACCAATTATTAGACAACCCCAATATGCAGCCTGGCTACCTGGATGGTGGAAAGAAGGGGGCTGGTGCGCTCTACGGTCTTGCTCCACTTAAAACAACTGTTGAGCCTAACCCAGCAGGTGAGTGGAATAATAGTAGAATCATGCAAGTAAATGGGAAAATTAATTTTTGGTTGAATGGAACCATGACCGCCGAAGAACAAATTGGCTCCGAGCGTTGGAAGGGCTTAGTGGCAAATAGTAAAGCTGCTGTATTTCCTGATTTTAGCAAATCAACAAAAGGTCATATTGGCTTACAAGATTGGGCAAAAGGTGTATCTTTTAGAAATATTAAAATTAGAATCATTCAATAATTATTCCCATGTTATATAGTAAATATCTTCGAATTATTGCTGCGTTTTGTTTGTTCGGCTTGGCGCAATTATTCAGTACACCATTTGCTACAGCGCAAAAAACAGATATTGGCAAGCTTTCTTCGGGTGGTAAACTCAAACCCGTTCAAGCCAATATGGATATTCGAAAGTATGTCCTCAATTTAGATGTAGACATTGCCAATAAATTCATCAAAGGAAATACTACGGTAAACCTGCAATTAAAAAATGCGGCTGATACTATTCTGTTAGATCTTATTCAGCATTATACCATTGAAATGATCAAAGTAGACGGGAAGCCTGTTTCATTTGATCATAAAGAAGAGAAGATTTTTATTAAAGCAAATGGAAGCGATGGGGTTAAACCATTTTCGACCAACAACCAATTTCCTGCTGGCAATCATTCCGTACTCATTGTGTATGCTGGCAATCCTCCTGAAGCAGTAAGACCTCCATGGTTGGGTGGTTTTACTTGGTCTAAAGACCGCTCTGGGAATGATTGGGTATCCATCAATATTCAAAAAGAAGGTGGAAGAATGTATTTCCCTTGCAAAGACCATCCCAGCGATGAACCCAATGAGGGAGTTGAAATGAATATCACCGTGCCTGCAGGCTTATTGGTTGCGGGTCCTGGCTTATTACAAAAAACTGTTACCAAGAAAAACAAGTCTACTTTTTCTTGGAAGACCAATTATACTATTAGCAATTATTGTATTCTATTTAATATTGGAAAGTATAAAGTAGTTAAAGACAGTTATACAACCATCAATAACAATATAGTACCCATTGAATATTATATTTTAGAAGAAGATTCTGCTCAAGCAAAAAGAGTGATTGAAGCCAAAAAAAGAGATTCTAAAATTTTAGAAAAATACTTTGGTGAATACCCTTGGTACAAAGAAAAAATTGGCATTGCTGCTGTTCCTAATTCTGGTATGGAACACCAGACCATGATTACTTTCGACAATAAATTTATTTTCACTAAAATAGGTGGGCAAGATTACTCCGGTAACCTATTTCATGAATACGCGCACGAATGGTGGGCCAATAAAGTAACCAATAAAGACTGGGCACATATGTGGATTCAAGAAGGTATTGGTACTTATGCTGAAGCTTTGGCTATGTATGAATTAGGTGGTCAGGAAGAATACAATAAAATCATTGCTGCGCATAAAAGAGGCATCCGATATAGAAAACCACTAGTAGGGGGAGAAGAATTATCGGAAGATGAAACCTATGCCGGCAACGATATTTATACCAAGGGTTCTTTCTTCATGCACAGTTTGCGCTATGTTTTAGGCGATGAAGTGTTTTTAAAAACATTAAAGCAATTGTCAACGGATCCTGCTTATACCTATGACAACACTGTTACCACCACCGATGTAGAACAATTGTTTAGCAAAGCCGCAGGCTATTCTTTAAAACCATTTTTTGATTTTCATTTAAGAACTACGCAGCTGATTGAAGTATCTGTTAAAGAAATAGGCTATCAACAATACCAAATTAAACCCCTGAATTATTTCATGGATCTGCCTTTTGAAATTACCATCAATGGCAGAGCAACTCGAATGATGTTGGGTAAAGATGGAATATCTGTAAAAAGCAATACTGTTCCAATAGTAGATGCTGCTGGTTATTATTTGAAGAAAGTGGTTATTCAATAATTTTTCCTTGATGATCAATTTGTCTTAACTCAAAGGGGTTTATAGTTGCATTTAAAAGGACCGCAAACTCTAATCGGGTCAAAGGCATTTGTTCATTAAAATAACCCAACTTCCATTTAGTCCAGGCAGTTTGAATTTGCTGGGTCAGCAATGGCTTATTTTTAAAATTCCATCGATGATTTGATGTTGATATTTGATTAGAAATTGGGGAATTGTTTGCCTCATCAATCTTATTAGCAGAAGCCATTTGCATAATTAAATCAATGGCTTGGGATAAAAGAAGTGTTTTTTGTTGACTGTTTTTTACAGAATAGTAGGGGGCCATATCTTTTACCAATTCATTTCTTTTTACCAATGAATCGGGATGAAAATAAGTTCTATTGGCCCAACCTGTTGGAACACCCTGTCCTTTTAAAATTCCAGTAGCACCTATTTTTTGTACCGCTTCAAAATGGGGATGCGTCAATGGTACATCAAAGTATGGCATGATATAGGCATTGGATGCAAGCAATGCAGCTTGTACTTTTCTTATTGGCACTTTTTCAGCAGAAATATTTTCTTTGGCTGCTGAAGCGGCCAATGTTCCGGCGGCCTGACCAATCAATAAAGCAATGGCTTGTAATCGGGTAGTACCATTTACAACATTGCTAACACTAATGCTTTTTTCCGCTACCACCAATCCCTTGTTATTTGCAGGAATTAAAACGCCCAAAGGAATATTAAAAGAGGGCACTCCATAGAAATCTAAGTGTTGTGGTGCTTCTGGGTTTTTCTTGTGATGGTGATCAATCGGATAATCTCCCACCGCAATACCCGTTCTATATAATGGGCTCTCAAGCTGAAAGGGCTTTGCAATATGATGAATATCCATTCTTACCAAACCCTTTACCCTTCTGCTTTCTCTATGATATGGAATTAAAGGAAACCGATCTTTGGTAGGATATTCATCATCCGCTAATCCCAAATGTTTAAAACCCAATTGGTGTTGAATAAAATAAATAAAGCGCAGCGTTTGATTTTTGGCTTTAATCAATTCTTTATTGCGTTCGGCTTCATTCATCTCCACAATATTTAAATAAATATCGTTTCCAAAACCAGGCCAATTGATCATGTATTTATTATTGGGAAGCTTTCCGTAGTTCAACATTTTTTGTGCATCCACACTAGGTTTGGGGCGCAAAAGGTTAAAATAATAATTCGTACATGCTGCATCAAATTCGTCTGGATCATAATTGGGTGGCCTTACAATGGTGCAGTCTTTACCCATACCATAATCTTTGAGAATTGCTACATAAGTAATGTCTTGCACAAAATCATTGCTGGGTCCTTTGTGAACATTCTCCTGAGTAGTTTCATTAGACTCCATTCCTAAATTATAGGGAACTCCAGCATTGGCTAATACATCTCCTAATTCGGTGGCATCAATCACTTGCTTTGCATAAATAATGATTTTCTCTCCTTTCGGCAATTGTGTAAACTCGGCACCTTTAATCACTCCGTTTTCTACAATGGTTTTCTGAAAACTATAATGATATTTTACTGTAAGATTTTTTGTTGAAGCCGCCATTGTTTTAAAAATACTATCTCCTACATGGGGTTCAAACAAGGTATTACTTACCCAACCCGTTGCCACTTTAGAAGGACCTCCATAAACCTTGTACAATGCAGATCGGAACTCTCCAAAAATTCCAGAAGGCAAATTGTGATTTCCATCGAATGCGCAAACGCCAGCGGCTGTAATCATTCCACCTAACCAAGTACTAGGTTCTGCAATAATAGTATTGGCGCCCATTCTGGCAGATTGAATGCCAGCAGCAATTCCGCTGGCACTCGCTCCCACCACTAATACATCTACTCTTTCTATTTTTTGTGCATGAATGCTCTGCATGCATAGCGCTGCAAAGAATAAATGTAGTAGTCGATATTTATTTTGAACAAGCATTATTTAAGGTATTTATTAAACCAGCCAATATATCTTTCAAAGCGATCTTTTACATAACTAGGTGTGCTAATGCCATGAAATTGCCCAGGATAAATAATCAGTTCTGTAGGCGTACCCAATGAACGAAGTGCTTGATACATTTGCTCACTTCCAACTGCAGGCACATTAAAATCTTTTTCTCCTACCATGAACTGCGTAGGTGTTTTTATTTTATCCGCTTTCAAAAATGGATAAGACAATTTTAAATAACGATCCATATTTTTCCAAGGAACGCCCAATTCATTGTCGTACTGATTAATGTATTGATCTACTCCATACAAAGAGGAGACCATTGAAACACCCGCACCACTGCTGGCTGCTTTGAAACGATTATCTGAAGCAATTAAATAGTTGGTTAATATTCCACCATAGCTCCAACCACAAATACCCAACTTATCTTTATCGGCCCATCCTTTTTCTACTGCATAATCTACCGCACCTTGAATATCGATTACTTCTTTATTCCCCCAATCGGCACTAATGGTTTTAGAATAATCCCAACCACGTCCACTACTACCACGATAATTTACTCCCACCACCATATAACCTGCTGCAGAAAGCATTTGGCGAGTAAAATCAAACCCATATTCATCTTGTGCTACAGGGCCACCATGTATATTAAACAGCGTGGGTAATTTTTGTGTTGTAGGAATATTAGCAGGTCTGAGCGCAATGCTCGATACTTTGGTTCCATCTGAACTAGTAGAGCTGTAACCTTCTACTGTAGCGAGTTCTAAAGGAGCAACAAATTCATCTTGGTGCTTAGTTAATCGTCTTGTAACACCATTTTCTACTGCATATAATTCAGCAGGTAATTGCGGTTCGCTCATGCTTGCGACCCAATTGTTATTGCTTTGCACCTGTATAGCGGCATAGCTTTTTTTACCCCCAGCAATTTTCGTGAGTGCGCCCGTTGCAATATTGAATTGACCAATATATCTTTCTCTATCATCAGAAATTAACGCTGCTATTTGTAACCCATCTTTAGTGAATTTAATATTGCTGACAGGTCTATCCAATGTTTTAGATAATTGTTTAGGTGCACCATTTCCATTGGCATCAATAAGGGTTAAGATCATTTGCTGATATGCAGTATAACTTTCAGAAGAAGAACTTAAATAGGCAATGCTTTTGCTATCTGGGCTCCACACCGGACTTTCATCTTCTCCAGGCCAGTTGGTGAGTTGTTTGGCGGGAGCTTTGGGTTTTGCTTCCATCACAAAAATATCGGTATTGATATTTCTGTCTGGATCAGCTGTGGTGTTGCTCACAAAAGCAATTTGTTTTCCATCAGGACTAAACACTGCACCGCGTTGATCGAAGGCTCCGCTGGTTAATGTGTCCATTTTCTTGGTAGCAACATCAAAAAGGTATAAGTGGATCGGATCCCGCTGCGTAATATATCCCACTACGTCTTGCTTGAACTTATAACGGTCTATCACAATTGGTTTGGGCGTCTTTGGCTTTGATGTATCTGCTGGTGTTTTGATGGTCATCAAAATCTTTTTGCCGTCAGGACTCCAAGAATAATCCATGAGGCTTGTTTTTAAATTCGTCAGTTGTAATCCCTCACCCCCCATACGATTCAATAACCAAATTTGACTATTGGTTGCACCATTTCGTGCAGAAACAAACGAAAGATACTTACCATCGGGGCTCCATCTTGGTTGAGATTCCGCATCAGGGCTATTGGTTAATTGTATGTTTTGTTTACCATCCCAACTCACCATCCAGATATCTGTATTGCGTTTATTTTGTACTGAATCCACTGATGATAATGTGTAGGCAATCCAATTTCCCTCTGGTGATACTTGCGGATCACCCAGTGTTTGCAATCGATACACATCAGCTGGTTGTAGTTTTCTTTTGGTTATTGTTGTGTTCTGTGCGGTAGCAGATTGCAAGCTCAATATGGAAAGAGCCAACAAGGAGCATAAGATTTTTGGTTTCATGAAGCGGGGTTTATAAAGGAGGATCAAATAATTCTTGTAAGATAAAAAGAATACAATTGAAAACAGCGTGTGATTCATTCGTAATTTAATAGGATATATTGCAATATGAAATTCTTATATATCATCTTAGCTACCTTCTTAGGGCTATTAGAAAAATCTTATTCTCAAATTCCTGAAAGATATATTCGTGCAAGTGATTTAGCCAAAAGATGGGACGAAGGATTGCCCATGGGAAACGGTATGATGGGCGCCCTTGTATGGAATAAAAATGGAAATATTCGTTTTGCATTAGACCAAGCCGAACTATGGGATGAACGTCCAATGAAAGATTTACATGGACCACATTTTAGTTATCAATGGGTAGAAGAAAATTGGAAAGTAGGTACTTATAAAAAAGTACAAGAAGCATTGGATCATCCTTATGATCGTGAACCTGCACCAACTAAAATTCCTGGAGCAGCTATTGAAATGCCACTTTCAATAGTAGGAACCAATCCTGAAGTGACACTTGATCTATATACTGCAAGTGTTGAAATCAAAGGAAAAAATGGAGTAGCAATAACCAGTTTTGTAGACGCCAATCAACGGGTGGGCTGGATAAAAATTAAGAATTTGTCTACCCCTTTTTCTGCTTCACTAATCATTCCACCTTACCAAAATAAAGTGCAATCAATTGGTGATGTAGTAGGAGGAGATGATTTAGGAAGATTGGGTTATGCAAAAGCAAGTATTGATTCAGGTAGTCATCACAAAAGTTTTTTACAAAAAGGTTGGGGTGAATTTTCGTATCGATCTACCATGCAGTGGAGTCAAAAGGGAAATGAAGTAACCATCATTTGGACCATTCAAACCAATAATCAAAATCAGCCTCCCGTTTTGGATACTTTATTTTTACAGCAAGCATTGAATAAGGGATTTGAAAATGCATATGTTCAACACCAAGCTTGGTGGGCCAAACATTGGAAAAAATCTTCCATACTTATACCAGATAATCAATTGCAGCAACAATGGTATATCACTCGCTATTTAATGGGGGCCGCTTCAAGAAAAAATGCACCACCCATTTCTTTGCAAGCAATATGGACTGCAGACAATGGTAAAATTGCCCCATGGAAAGGAGATTTCCACCACGACTTGAATACGGAATTAAGCTATTGGCCTTTTTACAGTGCGAATGATTTAGAAGGCGCTTCTGTATTTATTGATCATTTAGAAAAAAACAAACCTGTTTATAAAGCTTATACAAAATCATATTTTAAAACCAATGGACTGAATGTTCCTGGCGTTACTACTTTAAAGGGAACGGAAATGGGTGGATGGATTCAGTATGCGCTTTCCCCAACCGTTAGCGCTTGGTTGGCGCATCATTACGACCAACAATGGAAATACGGCATGGATAAAAAATTCTTACGTGAGAAAGCGTATCCATGGTTTAAAGAAGTAGTTATTTTTTTAGAAGAAATTACTAGAATCAACCCTGGAGGGTTTAGACAATTACCACTTAGTTCAAGCCCTGAGTTTCATGACAACAGCGCGCAAGCATGGTTTAAACAGAATACCAATTATGATTTGGCTTTAATGAAATATGTTGTAAAACGTGCATCGGAATTGGCAACACTATTAGGTTATACCACAGAAGCCCAACGTTGGAATCAATTAGCAAAAAGCTTTCCAGCATTAGCATTAACCACTCAAGGAGGACTAGCAGTTGCTCCTTCCATATCATATGATTTTTCGCATCGACATTTCTCACACTTAATGGCAATCTATCCATTGGGGCTTTATAAAAAAGAAACCCATCTCAGTTTGATTAAGCAATCATTGAAAGAATTGGATTCAATTGGATCAAGTGGATGGGTAGGTTATTCTTTTGCATGGCAAGGAAATTTATACGCGCATTTAGGTGATGGAGAAAAAGCTGCCAAAGCATTACGCATTTTTTCAGAAGCATTCTGCTTACCCAATAATGGCTTTCATGTAAATGGAGACCAAAGCGGAAAAGGATATGCAAACGCAACATACAGACCGTTTACGTTAGAAGGCAATTTTGCTTTTGCATCAGGTTTACAAGATATGCTGATACAATCGCATGCAGGCTTTATAGAAATCATGCCAGCTATTCCAGCCAATTGGACAAATTGCTCATTTACACAACTTAGAACAGAAGGTGCATTTTTAGTTGACGCAGAAAAAACAAATGGGGTATTAAAATCAATAAAAATAAAGGCAAATGCAACAGGTCCTTTAAAAATAAAACTAGATGGTAATTGGAAATGGAAAGCTACAGGGGGATTGGAATCGCCGCAATTAAAAAATGGCTTTTTTACAGCAAAGCTGTTGAAAGGAACAATGATTCAATTTAATAATACTGTTCACAAAATTCAGTTGCAGTAGATTGAATAATTTCTACGCCAGGATGATAAAAAGAAGGCGCAGGATTAGGATCAACCACCATCAGTTTTTTATGCGCATTCAACCCTTCGTGCAAGGCACCATAGGTAAAGCCCACTGAATTGGAAGTACCCATGAAGATAATGGTCTCCGCATTATCTAGCCATTGTAAAGCTTGATTGTATTGATAGAGTTCGGTATAATATTCATCGAACAATAAAATATGCGGTCGTTCTGAATTATTCTCATCAATGGATCCATCCTTGCCTATTTTGAATAACTCAAATAAATCTTGTTCCAAATTATTTTCATTTATTGACTCCCAATTGGCCCAGACTAACTCATTGCGGTATTGCGCATGAATTTTCCTTTTGTAATTAATATTTCCATGAATTTCAATGAGGTTATCCAATGGGTGCTTAGCCTTCATATGAAGGTTGTCAATATTTTGCGTGATTACTTTTACATTGCTTTTGGCTAATATTTCATGGGCTTTGTTGGGCAATGCATCTTTACAACTTACAAATCGATGGAAATACCATTGCAAAAAAGAGCTGGTATTCATCCTATAATTACGATTGGTTGCCATTTCAGTAGGGTTTTCATTCCAGAGTCCATTTTTTGCCCTGTATGGTTGAATGCCCGATTC
>CALRUG020000133.1:0-8980 GCA_943371295.1 Synechococcus sp. UW140
TGGGTACTGTAATGCCATGTAAAGGATTGTTCGAGAGTTGCTCGTTCTCGTTTCCAATTTATTGGAACGCAATCCAGGGTAGGCAGCAAGATCGCAACAGTAATGTTGCGGCTAGATAAATGATGGAGTTGAAACAGAATCCGGCTTACGAGGTTTATGGTATTTTTAACCGCACCCTATCAATGACTGTTATACAGCATTGGAACAATTATTTTGTCATAACCAGAAATGAAGTTGATGTCTAAGACAAGTATATATTGTGTAAAAGGGTTACTGGCTTTGTTGCTTCTATTGGCAACACAGCTGTTAACTGCGCAATGCGTATTTGTAAGTATCTCAGGTCCTAAATGCGCTGGAGAAGGAACCATTACTGGAACATTTAGTAGAAGCCCCTACCAAATTGAATGGATACTGAACGATTCTGTTATTCAAAAAACTAAAGCTACACTTAGTACCGTTGCAACCCCTGCAGTGAGTGGTAATAATGTTGCTGGAAGACCAAGGGTTTCTGGAACCCATGGAATAGCTATTGACAATAGTGGAAATATTTATGTTTCCGATACAATTAATAACAGAGTAGTTGCATACAACAGGAATACGCCAGATGGAGTTACTGTTGCAGGTGGAAACGGTGGGGGAAATATGCCGAACCAATTAAATAAGCCTGCAGGGTTATTTATTGATGGCTTTGGAAATTTATTTGTTACCGATCAATACAACAATCGAGTACTTCGTTTTGCACCAGGCTCTAGCAATGGTTTTTTGGTTGCTGGTGGAAATGGTAAAGGATCTGGTGCCAATCAGTTAAGTGACCCAAGAGATGTATATGTAGATGCACAAGGCTTTGTTTATATTGCTGATGCGGGCAATCATCGAATTCAAAGATGGGCGCAAGGTGGTGTTTCTGGAATAACAGTTGCGGGAGGATTTGGTGCTGGTTCAGACTCTTTGCGTTTAAATAGCCCTCAAGGGGTAGCTGTTGACAGGAATTTGAATATTTATGTAGCTGATTCTGCAAATAACCGAGTACAAAGATTTCGATTGGGCAATTCCGTTGGTAAAACAGTGATGGGGCAGTTAGGAAAAGGTACTGGTTATGGGTATTTATTTCAACCTGTAGACGTTTTAGTAGACGCATTTGGTGATGTATATGTGATTGAAGCAGGCAACAATCGCGTTCAAAAATTATTTAATGATGGGGTGGGAATGATTACGATTGCCGGGAACGACAACGGAGGCAGTGGTTCAGATAACAATCAATTTAATTATCCAACAGGAATTGCATTTGATGCATCAGGAAATTTGTTTGTGTTAGATCAGCAAAATGCTCGAGTGCAACAATATGGGGTGGTCCCCATCAATACAGAATTAAGACCTTACTTGGGTGGGGTATATACGGTAAGGGTCAATTCTTTTACAGGATGTGTTCAACAATCTAATATCATTTATGTAAATCCTAAGCCAGATATTAATATCAGTGGAAAAACAGCTATTTGTACTGGAGATGTTGCAGAAATAAAATTAACTGGGAGTACCAATTATACCTGGTTCCCTAATACAGGTGTAAATAAAATAAATGATAGTACTTATTTACTTAAACCAGATTCTACTACTTTTTATGGAATTAATTCTTTAACCGATAGTGGTTGTGTTTCGTTTAGGGCATTAACGATTAATGTTGGATTGAGATCGATACCAGTTGTAACCCCTACTATTTGTTTGTCTCCTGATGCTACAAAAATTACTACAACTATTTTAGGCGAGCGTCCTGCTAGTTTAAATTATTTCAGAAACAATGGAATCAAAGCCGGTAGTTTTTTTCCGGAATGGAGTAAAGTAGGGACTGCTTTTGCAGGGGGGAACGGCATCGGAAATGGGGCAAGTCAATTTGGGTTACCCATGGGTGCTTTTATAGATCCTAAAGGGAATGTATATGTGGCTGATGCAGTTAATCATCGCATTCAACTTTGGAAACCTGGAGATTTGGTAGGCACTACGGTTGTTGGAGGAAGGGGTGAAGGAAGCGCAAACGATCAGCTCAATTATCCTACAGGTGTATTTGTAGATGTTGCTGGCAATATTTATGTAGCTGATCAAAATAATCATCGTATTCAATATTTTGCCAAAGGAGCTACTATTGGAACTACCGTTGCAGGTGGTTTGGGTGCTGGAAATAGTACTTATCAATTAAATTTTCCTGCCAGTGTTTTTGTTGATAGTTATGGAAATATTTATATCGCAGATGCGGGTAATCATCGGGTACAAAAATGGAGTAATTCTGGCTCACAGGTTAAAACAGTTGCTGGTAATGGTTTGCCAGGCAACGATGGGGTTAGGTTAAATAATCCACAAGCTGTTTATGTAGACCAAAGAAATAATTTGTTTGTTGCCGATGCAGAAAATCATCGCATCATGTTTTATGATCAAACAAGTATAATCGGTGCAGTAGCTGCTGGTAATCGAGGTCCAGGAACAGCAGCGAATCAATTAAATTTTCCTGCGGGAATTTTTGTTGATGGGAATAGCAATATGTTTATTGCAGATAGAGGAAATAATCGAATTCATCGTTGGGCTTTATACGACACTGTTGGAACAACGGTTGCAGGATTAGCAAATGGCAGTTCTGGTTCCGCATTAGATCAATTGCAATTGCCCAATGCGGTAGGAGTAGATTTAGCAGGAAATATGTACGTAGCAGATAGTAGAAATTATCGCATCCAAAAATATACGATCACTGCAGGGGCAGATACCGTATTGCAAACTAGAATTTCTGGAACGTATACTGCATTGTCTGCTTCTTTTTCTGGTTGTGTTACTGGCTCTGGCAATGCTTTTGTGGTAGTAGCTCCAGATTTAAAAATCAAGAATGATACAACGGCTATATGTGAGGGTGGACAAGCCCGATTAATTGTAACAGGTTCTAATAATTATAGGTGGTCGCCTGCAGCAGGATTAAGTGCTACCAATAGAGATACCATTATTGCAAGGCCATCTGTCACTACCAAGTATACGGTTGTTTCATCCATTGGTAACGGATGTAATTCTACAGCAGATGTAACCATTACTGTTTATAAAAAACCAATACTTAATATCATTAGCCCTACCTGTGTTTCGAATGAGCCAATGCGATTATCTGCTAGTCCTAGAGTAAAGAATGTACTATGGACCATTAATAATGATACTTTAGCCAATATGAGTTCTAGCATTAGTAAAACTGCTGAAACAGTAGCTGGTAAACTGATTGGAGGAACAGACTCTACTCAATTTGGAAGACCAAGTTTTGTGTTTGTAGACGAAAAGAAAAATATTTATGTATGCGACCAATGGAATCATCGCATTCAAAAATGGTTGCCCGGTGCCAAAGCGGGTATAACTGTAGCTGGTGGTAGGGGTGCAGGTAATCGATTGAGTCAATTGAATAATCCGATGGGTATATTTGTAACAGCAGATGGTTTGTTGTACATCGCTGATACCGATAATGATCGGATTTTGGTTTGGAAAGAAGGGGATACAACAGGAACTGTTGTAGCAGGTGGTAATGGAAGAGGTATTAAGCCCAATCAATTGTCTTATCCTACAAGTGTGTTTGTAGACGCATACGGTTCGGTCTATATTGCAGATGCTTTGAATGCTCGAGTTCAACTTTGGATTAAAGGAAGCATCGCTGGTAAAACAGTAGCAGGGGGTAATTTTGCTGGCGCAAGTGCCAATCAATTAAGTAACCCAATGGGTATTTTTGTAGACCAAAGAGAAAATATTTATATAGCAGATGCTCAAAATGATCGAGTTCAACGTTGGAAGCTTGGGGATATAAGAGGAACCACTGTTGCTGGAGGAAAAGGCAAAGGCAATAATGCCAATCAAGTAGTATCTCCTTTAAATGTATTTCTTGATGCCAATAATCAACTAATTATTACTGAGGGAGGTACAGCCAATCGGGTTAAGAGTTGGAGAGTTGGAGCAGATTCAGGTATAGTGATTGCAGGTGGAATCGAAAAAGGAACAAGTGCAAGTCAATTAGATTTGCCAGGCAGCAGTTTTATTGATTTAGATGGAAACTTATATGTAGCGGATATGAATAATTTTCGTGTTCAACGTTATGCTACAACTGATACTATTTTTTCTATTCAACCAAAAATAAAAGGGGTCTATAATGCATTGGCTACTAGTTTTAGTGGTTGTTCGGCTACTTCAGATGATTTTAGATTAGACAGCGGCTTTACTCCATCTAAACCAGTGGTATTTGATATTCAATATTGCTTGAATGAAACGGCAAGACCCTTGGGGGCATTAGGTGATAGCTTAGTTTGGTATACGCAGGCAAACGGTGGAATTGGCGCAACTGCTGCACCAACACCAATAACGAGTGCTGTTGGTACTGCAACTTATTGGGTATCTCGGTCGAATACTTTAGCTGGTTGTGAAAGTGTAAGACAAAAAATAACCGTTAAAACTAAACCATTGCCTGGAGCTACACTTGCGATTTTGGGTAAACAAAATATTTTACCAGGTGATACCACTAGATTAATTGCATCGGCAGATTCTGGAAAAGTCATCAGTAAAATTTTATGGTATAGAAATGGATCACAATTGAATTCAATTCCCGACACTTCCAATAAATTATTTGTATTCTATTCTACTATTGGTAGATACAATATTGCTGTAACCGATACCAATCTCTGTACCTCTATTTCTGATACTATTGATGTAAGAGCCGATTTAACTACTGAGCAACAAATTTATTTTTTCCCTAATCCAGTAATCAATTCAGCAAAAATCATTTTTACACCGTTGACCAATAGCAGTACTTTCTTAAAAGTCATTTCAAATAATGGGATAATGATGATTAATAGACGTATCATCACTGGTACTACAACAGGGAATTTTGTGTATGATCTAGAATTAGCCCAATTGCCCAAAGGGATTTACAACCTCGAATTAGTGACAGGTGCTGGAAGAATTATTGCGAGAAATCGATTTGTGAAACTCTAATTCAATTCCTGCAACATCTTTTGTACTTTTGACGCATGACAATAGAGCAAGTTAAATATATGAGGGACCGCGTAATGGTCCTGAGGAGGTTTCTTTGACGTTGATAATAGACTATACAAAGTAGAAACCGACAGACAACTTTCCCTTTCGCCAGGTTTTTGGGATGATAATGCCCGTGCCACTTCGGTGATGAAAGAAATCAAAGTAAATGAATACTGGCTGAAGTTGTACAAGCAATTAGAGAATGCTGTGGAAGACTTTGTGCTCTTATTTGATTACTGGAAAGCAGGCGATGCTTCGGAAGAAGAAACCAAGGAAGCATTTCAATCTGCACTCTCTCAAATAGAAGAGGCTGAATTCAAGAGTACACTAAATAAACCAGAAGACGAATTACCTGCTGTACTTCAAATTAATCCTGGTGCTGGTGGTACAGAAAGCCAAGACTGGGCAGAAATGTTGCTCAGAATGTATAGAATGTATGGAGAAAAGCAAGGATGGAAAGTGACCGAACTTGATTTTCAAGAAGGCGATGGGGCAGGTATAAAAAGTGCAACACTGCAATTTGATGGAGACTTCGCTTACGGATTTTTAAAAGCGGAGAGTGGGGTGCATCGTTTGGTAAGAATATCCCCTTTTGATAGCAATGCTCGAAGACATACTTCTTTTGCATCTGTATTTGTTTATCCACTGATTGATGAGAGTATTGAAATCAATGTAAACCCTGGAGATTTGGAATGGGCTTTTTATAGAAGTGGTGGTAGTGGTGGACAGAACGTAAATAAAGTAGAAACGGCTGTTCGATTAAAACACTTGCCAAGTGGAATTATAGTAGAATGTCAACAAGCTAGAACACAGGGAGAAAATAGAGAGTTGGCAATGAAAATGTTGAAAAGCCGATTGTATGAAGAAGAGTTGAGAAAAAGACAGGAAGCCATTGATGCCACCAATGCAGGAAAAAAGAAAATTGAATGGGGAAGTCAAATAAGGTCCTATGTATTTCATCCATATAAAATGATTAAAGATCATCGAACGGATTATGAAGTAGGTAATATTGCACCAGTAATGGATGGAGAAATTGACGGTTTTATTAAAGCATATTTAATGATGCAACAAGAAAATAATTAAACTTTAGTTATGTCTTTGGAACTGGAACAACCTAATTTATTTGAACAATTTGAATTGCTCATTCAAAACGAAGATACCCTTGAAATCAGGGAATTTTTGAACGATCAAAATATTAGTGATGTTGCAGATTTGATTAATGAATATCCAGAATACGAAGCGAGAATAGTGGCTAATATGGCCATTCACAGGGCAGCTAGTGTATTTAAAATATTGGACATTGCACAACAAAAAGATATTGTAAAAGAATTGCCTTCTGCTAAAACTGCAGAATTACTCAATGAGTTGCCTGCAGATGATCGTACCGACTTTTTAGAAGAATTACCCAAAGCAGCCATTAGAGATTTAATCAAATTACTAGACCCTGAGGAAAGAAAAATCACCCTATCCTTATTGGGTTATCCGGAAGATAGTGTGGGTAGATTAATGACACCTGATTATGTTTATGTGTACTTACACAATACCATGACAGAAGTGTTCGACACCATTCGTAAATACGCTAGAAACAGTGAAACGATAGATGTTATTTATGTAATTGATGAGAATGGATTATTGATTGATGATGTAAGAATACGAGATATTATTTTAGCTTCTCCTGAAAAAAGAATTGATGAAATCATTGATGGGAGAGTGGTATCTCTACAAGTAAATGACGACCAAGAAAATGCCAGCCAAGTATTTAAGATGAATAATCGGGTGGCATTGCCTGTTGTAGATGAAAACAATATTTTATTGGGCATCGTTACCATCGACGATATGTTATGGGTAGCCAATGAAGAGTTTAGTGAAGACATGCAGAAAATGGGAGGTACAGAAGCATTGAATGAACCTTATTTGGATATTCCTTTATTAAAACTGTTTAGAAAAAGAGTAGGATGGTTAATTATTTTGTTTATTGGAGAATTGCTGACTGCCACTGCAATGGGACATTTTGAAGACGAAATAGCTAAAGCTTTAATATTGGCTTTATTTGTTCCTTTAATTATATCTAGTGGAGGAAATAGCGGATCTCAAGCATCTACCTTGATTATTCAAGCGATGGCAGTGGGGGAAATTTATATTTCCGATTGGTGGAGGGTGCTGAAAAGAGAAATCATTAGTGGAATTTTATTAGGAACGGTATTGGGGTTGTTGGGATTTTTTCGAGTGGCCATTTGGCATTCTATTATTCCCAACGTATATGGCCCTCATTGGGCAATGATTGGTGCTACGGTTGGATTTTCCCTTATTGGAGTAGTTCTATGGGGTACATTAACAGGGTCTATGTTGCCCATACTATTAAAGAAATTAGGTGCTGACCCTGCAGTGTCATCGGCTCCTTTTGTTGCTACATTGGTAGATGTTACAGGGCTTATTATCTATTTTAGTTTTGCATATCTCTTTTTAGAAGGATTGCTTTTGTAAAAGTCTGCATTGATTTTCCTAAGTTTAAGGATAATTCATGCTTATGACTCGTTTTCTTCTTTTTTGTTGTTTTTGTTTTTGTATTCAGACTATTTCTGCTCAAACAGTGTTGATTCCTGCTTACACAGGTTATGCAATGCCTGCAGAAAAAGAAAATACCCAATTGTTTTCTGTAAAAAATGGGTTGCAAAATTGGGTGGATACCCAACAAAAAGTAAGTTGGTTTTTTTACGTGAAAAAGCCTGGCGAAATTCAATTGAGTTTGTTGTCGAATGCCATCAATACTGGATCTACCATTGAGATAGCCGTTGCTGGTAAAACCTTTCAAACTAAAATGGTTTCAGGTGCAGCTTTAAAGAAAACGCTTGTAGGGAAACTGCTGATTGCAGACACAGGTTTTTATTCTATTACCATTTCAAGTATTAAAAAACAAGGAAAGTCAATTGCGAATATTCAATCTTTAGAGTTGAAAGGACCAGCAGTAGAAGGCATCCATTTTAATCCAGTTGAAAGAAGAAACGCGGCTTCTGTTCATTTAAAATACCCCTTGGCTGATACTATTAAAGCGATGGCTTTTTACAATGAAATAATGGTTCTAGAAGGCGCCGATCATTTATACAGTTATTATATGGCTTGCGGATTTAAGCGAGGGTATTTTGGCATACAAGTAAATAGCCCAACAGAACGAAGGGTTATTTTTTCTGTATGGGATGCAGGCAATGAAGCCATTGATCGCAATAAAGTACCCGATTCAAATAAAGTAAAATTATTGGCAAAGGGATATAATGTAGTAGCCAATGATTTTGGCAATGAAGGTACAGGGGGGCATAGCCATTTTGTGTATCCTTGGAAAACAGGAGAGAAATATCAGTTTATGGTTTTTGCATTAACGGATAGTGCAAAAGCGCAAACCATTTATTCAGGGTTTTTCTTTTTACCCGAAACGGGAAAATGGAAATTGATAGCTAGTTTTCGTGCGCCGAAAGATGGTAATTATTTACAAAACTTATATTCTTTTAGTGAAAATTTTTGGGGTGTAAACGGACAACTAGAGCGCAAAGCTTATTTTGGAAACCAGTGGATTCAAAAATCGAATGGACGTTGGGAAGAATTACTGACAAGCAGTTTTTCTTATGATGCAACTGGTAAAGCTGGGCATCGAATTGATTATAGTGCAGGAGCGGAGGGTAAACAATTTTATTTGAGTCATGGTGGATTTAAGCCGGCGAACATTCAATTTGGACAAACTTTGCACAGACAACCAACAGGTCAAAGACCCAATGTAGATTTAAATAGAAATGCCGATTCATTGGATCAGGCTAAAATAGATGAAGAAACGATAAAAGCAGCGGTAAGTAAAGGCACTATAGATACGACAGGAAACGAATCTTCGGTTTACTATCATATTGTAAAGCAAGGGTCTGGTAAGCCAATCAAAGTAGCGGATACGGTAACGGTTCAT
>CALRUG020000134.1:0-8894 GCA_943371295.1 Synechococcus sp. UW140
ACTAGACTGTAATCGGCATAATCTTCTTTGAAAGCAGGCTTGTATTTTTTATCTGTAGCAATAACCGCCATCTTTTGATTACCACTTAATGTGGCATTGGGGAATGCTTCATTAGCCAATTGATAAAATTGATTATTGTTTGTATTCCAAACCGATAAATAACTGGCATTCTTATCTTGGGTATAGGTGATTTTTTGGCGAGGTTGAATTTCCGCGTCTTTCCAATGCCATACATCTGCTAATTTATTGTCAGATTTAAGTGCCAATTTAACGGCAGCCATTTTTACACTATCTGCTTTTGTTTTTGAACTATCCAACAATTTTTTATCTTCTTTTTTAGGTTTAGCAGTCCAATCTTTAATGCCAAAAAACACTGCAGATAAATCGTCGCTCATTCTTAAAGAAGAACCATTGAACACCCGCATTCCAGCAGGGAATCCTTTGCTTGTTAATGGGTCAAAAACGGTTATTATTGGATTTGTCAAATTGGTACAACTATATACTTGGGCATTTTCTTCTTCAAAGGCCTCTTTTTTAAATGTTTTGAAAAAGGAAAAACCATCTCCTTCTTTTGACCAATTTAGTTTGGAAAATTTCAAGGTATCACTGGCTACTACTCTTAAAGTATACGTGTTTAAATTGAAAAGTTCCACTGAGTTACCTGCAGAATTTGCAGATTCAACTATATAAGATAAATAATCACTTTTTTTATTGAATGCATATTCAGTTACATTTCCTATGGTTCTGGTGCTTCCATCGGTGAGGTTCTTTAATAGTAATACACTTCCTTTGTCTTTATTCTCTTTTGGTGGGGTTAAATAGGCAGCCAACATTTTTCCATTCTTTGAAAATCCAAACCGACCGATATTCGAGATGGTTTCAATTTTGCCTGTGGTCAAATTTAATAGTCCCATTTTATACTCAATGGGTTTGCTTTGGTCTCTTAATTTTTCTGCTTCCTTAAAGGGTAAGCCAATTCTATAAGCCAGCCATTGATTGTCTTTTGAAAATTCAGGGGTACTGGCAAATGCTAGTTTAAACGTTTTATTGGTTGCTCTATTTACAATATACAAGCTGTCATTGTCCTCTTGTACAACAATTTGGTAAGCTATCCAAGCCCCATTGGGGGATAGTTCTGTTTGCCCAAGACTTTGCCATTTACCGTAATCTTCAGGGCTCAGCTGTTTTTTTTGTGCATGAACAGAAATGCCTAAAACTAAAAAGCAAATAAGAACCCTCAATTGTTTGTACATAGTTGAATATTTGTAACAAGGTATAAAAAAGTTTTACTCAATAAGAGTGTTTTTATGCGCCATCTGATATATTTGAATATTTTGCCTCATGATTCGAATATTATTCCTCATCATAATTGCCCAATTTTTTTGTACATCTGTTTGGTTTGCAGGAAATGCGGTAATGAATGAGCTTGCAATAGCTAAAAATTTAGATAGCTCATTTTTAGTTTATTTAACCAGTGCTGTTCAATTTGGATTCATTAGTGGAACATTGATTTTTGCCCTATTGGCTTTTGCAGACAGGTTTTCTCCATCCATGGTTTTCTTTATTTCTGCACTATTATCTGCTTTTTTTAATGGGTTAATTGCGGTTAGTTGGATGGACGGAAACAGCATTTTAGTTTGTAGATTTTTGACAGGATTTTTCTTGGCAGGAATATACCCGGTAGGGATGAAGATAGCTGCAGACTATTTTGAGAAAGGGTTAGGAAAGTCATTAGGTTTTTTAGTTGGGGCATTGGTTTTGGGAACATCCTTGCCTCATTTGATCAAAGGTTTGTCTATTAAACAATCTTGGGAAATTATTTTATATGCAACTTCTGCTTTATCTGTAATGGGAGGATTCATCTTATTTGTTGGTGTCAAAGATGGTCCATATCGAAAGAAATTGGGGAAAATCAATTTTGCTGCACTGGGTAAATTATTTCAAATACCAACCCTGAGACAATCTGCATTTGGTTATTTTGGTCATATGTGGGAGCTATATACTTTTTGGACATTTGTTCCTTTATTACTATCCCAAAAACTGAATGACCCCGTTTATAATTATTCATTTCTATCATTTGTAATTATTGGATCTGGCGCATTGGCATGTTTTATCAGCGGATTATTATCTAAAAAATTGAGTACTCATAAAATTGCTTTGGTTGCAGTTTCCCTTTCTAGTTGTTGTTGCTTGTTTTTTCCTCTTGTTTTCTGGTATGCTTCGAATGAATTTTATATTATTTATTTAATTTTTTGGGGGATTGTAGTTGTAGCAGATTCTCCGATGTTTTCAAGCTTAGTAGCAGCTAATGCACCGGCCAATTTAAGAGGAAGTATTTTAACAGTTGTTAATAGTATTGGATTTTTTATAACCATTTTGAGTATACAATTAATGGGACAATTACTGCATTATCTTCCTTTCTATTGGGTATGGACTATTCTTGCAATTGGTCCTGTTTTTGCTGTGCTACAATTGGTTAATCCCTCAAATAAACTTAAATTGTAACTATTCAGTTTGAGTGTTATTATGACTAATAAAAAATTATTGATTTTATTTTTTCATCCTCGCTATGAGGATAGCAAGGTAAACGTTAGATTGGTTGAAGGCGTAAAGCAACTGAGAGACGTTACTTTCAGGGATATGTATGAATTGTATCCAGATTTTAATATTAATGTAGAAGAAGAACAAGCACAATTATTGGCTCACGATATCATTATTTGGCAACATCCATTCTATTGGTACAATTGCCCACCATTAATGAAGCAATGGCTCGATTTAGTGCTTGAATATGGATGGGCTTATGGTTCTACTGGGAAAATGTTGTCTGGTAAATGGATAATGAATATGATTACTTCCGGAGGAGATTTTAATGTTTATCAGAAGGAGGGTAGGAATAGATTCACCCATCGTGAATTTTTAAATTCATTTGAGCAAACGGCCCATTTATGCCTCATGGAGTATTTACCTCCTTTTATTGTTCCAGGTGCCAATAAACTCGGGGCATCTGAAATTGAAGATTATATGATTAGGTATACTCAAATTGTTCATTTCTTAATGAATGAACAAATTGATATCAATAAATTAAGGTTAGTCGAGAATTTTAATCAATTAAAAGCAGACCAATGGGAGCATCAGTTTTACAAAATGCCATGATCTTTTTAGGAGCTGCATTATTGTTTGTGCCCATTGCAAAGAAATTGGGTATTGGTAGCGTGTTGGGATATATTATTGCTGGAATTGTAATTGGCCCATTTGTATTGGGTTTTATTGGCAATGAGGGGGAAGATATCATGCATGCAGCAGAATTTGGGGTGGTGATGATGTTGTTTTTGATTGGTTTAGAATTAAATCCACAATCATTCTGGAAAATGCGCAGACGGATAATTGGAATGGGTGGTATACAAATGTTACTCACAGGAGTACTTTTTTTTCTGTTCTTTTTTTTTATTAAAGGGATTGAAACCAATACAGCAATTGCTTTATCTCTCACATTTGCCATGTCTTCAACAGCAATTGTATTACAAACTTTAAAGGAAAAAAACCTAGATAAAACCCATGCAGGAAAATCTTCTTTTGCTGTTTTGCTTTTTCAGGATATAGCAGTGATTCCCATACTTGCTATTATTCCTCTGCTAGCAGTCACGGAAAACAAAGTGAAAGATGTTCGGGAAGGATTTTTAGGGATCATTGATCAATATCCTACTATCACCATTATAGTTGCAGTTACAGCCATAATATTTCTAGGGAAATTTGTATTCAGTCCATTACTTCATTGGATTGCAAAAGCACATATGCGTGAATTATTCACTGCATCTGCATTGTTTTTAGTTATTGCTGTTTCATGGTTAATGGATTTGGCTGGAATTAGTGCTGCATTAGGTGCATTTTTAGCGGGGGTATTAATGGCTAATAGTGCGTTCAGACATGAATTAGAAAGCAACCTAGAGCCATTTAAAGGTATTTTATTAGGGTTGTTTTTTACTGCTGTGGGTTCTACGATTAATTTTGGATTAATAGTAAACCAGCCTGGCACCATTTTGCTGGCAGTTTTGTTGTTCATGTTAATTAAATCTCTTGTTTTATACACTGTTGCAATACTGTTTAAATTAGTGTTACAACAAAAAATATTATTTACCCTATTGCTTTCTCAAGTAGGAGAATTCGCATTTATCCTCTTAGGTTCAATCGGTGAGCTCAACATGATAAGTAAGCCGATGTTAGACTTCTATATGGCAGTAATAACAGTGAGTATGATTATTTCTCCTATTTTATTGTTTATAGATGAAAAGTTCATTTCTGGTAAATTATTTAAAGCGGAAAAATTGGATAGCGATTACAAAGTAGATCCAAAAGAACACAATGAAATCATAATTGCTGGATTTGGACATTTTGGAAGTACACTCGGAAGATTCTTGCGTGCAAATGGAATTGAAGCAACTATTTTAGATAATAATAGCGATCAAGTATTACTGCTGAGAAAAATGGGTTTTACTGTTTTTTATGGAGATGTAACAAGAATAAGTATACTGGAAGCAGCAGGTGCATCGCGTGCTAAAATATTGGTATCTGCTTTAGATATCCCAGAGAAAAATATAGAATTGTCTGAGTTAGTTGCAAAGCACTATCCGCATTTAAAACTTTTTTTTAGAGCGAAAAATAGAAGAGATGCTTATGAATTGATAGATAATGGGGTAGAAAAAATATACCGAGAATCTATTCATGCTTCTGTTTACATGGGCGTAGATATTTTAAGTGAATTGGGCTTTAGAAAATATACCAGTTTACGAAAAGCCAATGACTTTATCATGCACGATAATCTAGCATTACAAAAATTGTCAAAGCATAGGCACAACTCTGATACTTATGTTCAAAGTGTAAAAGAAGAAATTGCACAACAAGAACGATTGTTGGCAGAGGATAAAAGGTTTATGGAACATAAGCCTGATAGTGCTTGGGACAAGTCTAAAATTGCCGCTAACGATTAGGCAATAATTGGTATTATTTTTTGCTCTTGATTACTTAGTTGAGCAGCTTTAATAATTTTCATCACATTTAGTCCATCTATACCTGATACTAGGCATGGTTGTTTGTTTATAATGGTATTGTATAGCCCATCATAAAAAGCGCCATAATTACCTGCTAATGACGGTATATATTCTTTGATGATGTTGCCGTTTAGTTGGGTATGTAGATAGCCCATTTCACTAGCTGGTTCCTGTCCCCAATTTGGGGTGTAGGGCAATTCGTTTTGAATAAGCGCTGCTTCTTGAATATCTGCTCTTTTTTTAATGAATGACCCCTTGCTTCCATGAATAATATAAGCGGGTAAGGGTTCCCGTACCATTAAACTACTTTTTAGTGTTACCCGCAATTGATGATAATACAAAACTAAAGTGAACTCATCATCAACCAATGAATTGGGCCTAACTGTTCTGACATCGGCCATAACAGCTTGGGGCATACCAAAAAGATATATTGCTTGATCAATTAAGTGCGGACCTAAATCTAATAATAGTCCAGCTCCAGCATTAGGTGTTTCTTTATGCGTTTTAGGGCTAAGGGTTTCTTTGTATCGATCAAAATGGAATTCTGCAGAAATGACTGTTCCAATCTTTTGATCTTCTACTATTTTTTTTACCGTACTAAAATCACTATCCCATCTTCTGTTTTGATATACAGATAAGACTAAGCCTTTCTCTTTGGCTAAATTGGTCAAAATGCTGGCTTCGGCTGTTGTAGTAGTAAATGCCTTTTCTACAACAATATGCTTCCCCTTTTCCAAAGCTCTTTTTGAAAACTCAAAATGGGTATTAGTGGGCGTATTAACTACAATTAATTCTATGTTTTCATCAGCTAAAACTGCATCAATGCTTCTATAAATTTTGGCATCAGGATATATAGTCGCAGCTTCATTTTTAGAGCGTTCTACTATTCCAGCTAAATTAAATCCTGTGTGATGGTGAATGAATGGCGCATGAAATACTTTACCAGACATCCCAAATGAAAGTATGGCTGTTTGAATAGCGGGGGCGGAGTAGTTATTGTTTTTCAAAACTATACGTGATTTTTGCGATGATCTTTTTTTCTTTATTCCTTGCAGTTTCGGTTTCTCTTAGACCAGATGAATGATAAGTGTAAGTCCAATGAACCACGGCAGACCCATTAAAACTAACCTGTATCATATTAGTCAACTGATTTTCTTGGTTGTATTCATACACATAATCCGGAATCAAACGGTTGGCTTTAATATTAAATCTAACAACGTCTGTGAGCAGATTCTTTGTATAGTAATAATAAAAGGTTTCAATTTTTTTACCTCTTTTAAACCAATATTCTTCAATAATCAAACCAGTACTGTCTGTTAAAAAATCTACTGTAACAGTATCTATACCATCCCCTGATTTAATCATGCGAAAAGGAACGCCATTGGGTTGATAATACCAAATATGGGTTTCAGAAATAGGCGTTTTTTGAACAGAGTCTATTGTGGTAGAAATAATCTTATTTAACAGCCCTTTTTCATCATATCCATAATCTGTTCTAGTTTCAATACTTGATCTATTAACAGTTGTCCTTTTTAATTTACTTAGTTCATAAGTATTGGTAATTTTTTCAAGTGGACTAGCTGCATTGGCAATAGATGTAATCATTTTTTTGCCATCTGTTTGTAATTCTTGGGTTAAGATAAATCCCTTGGTACTAGATCCATCTGCTTCAATGCTATTGGCAGTGATCTTTTTTATCTTGTTCTTGCGCATCAATTGGTACTTTTCTTGCGAAATCTTTAATCCGATGATGTCATTTAAATAAAATTGACCCAAAAGAGCATTTCCAATGAGTAAGGTGCAAAAAAGCAAGGTCCACTTCATTTATTTTATTTATTCAAAAATACAATCTTATAAGTGTATTCCATAAAAGCGGCTAAATGTGTATTTTACATAAAAATTGAACATTGTCTCACCTAAAAGAACGTCAAGAAAAAACCTGTTTAAATTGTAATGCTGTAGTAGTTGGCAGGTTTTGTCATGTTTGTGGTCAAGAAAACATTGAACCCAGAGAGAAGTTCAGGTATATGCTTGCCCACTTTGTATTTGATTTATTTCATTTTGATGGGAAGTTCTTTAGTACAATGAAGGCTTTGTTGTTGAAACCGGGCTTTTTATCTCAAGAACATTTAAGAGGACGTAGGGCGGATTATTTACACCCTATTCGCTTATATATATTTACGTCTGCATTTTTCTTTTTATTCTTCTTTGCTGTTAAAACAGATAAAATTGAAGATAAGAAACCTGTAAATACTACTGATTCCATCCAAAATAATGATTTTGTCAATTTTAAACAGAGTTACTCCGGAATTCGAGAGTACGATTCATTGCAGGCTAAATTACCTAAAGACAAAAGAGATGGTTATTTCATTGAAAAATTGACTAGGAGAAATCTAGAGTTAAAAGAGAAATATCCAAACGGGAGTGATATGAAATCAAAATTATTTGATGTGTTTACGCATCAGTTCCCTAAACTGCTCTTTGTTTCTTTACCCATTTTTGCATTCATTCTTTTTCTTTTATATGCCAGAAAGGGTAAATATTTTTATGCAGATCATATTGTTTATACACTGCACTTGTATGCTGCATTTTTTATTATTCTATTCTTGATTATTTGCTTGAATATGTTTTTTACTGCAATAGGCTTGTATACATATAAAGCAGATAAAGACATCAATTATTTGAATGGCTTTATATCTTCTGGTTTTGCTGCTTTGTTGTTAATGTTTTACTGGTATAAATCATTGCGTAAATTTTACAATCAATCCCGAGCGAAAACCGTTCTCAAGTTTTTCTTGTTATTGTTAACTAATACATTTGTTTTTGCTATTCTGTTTTTAATTTTCATATTCTTTTCATTCTTGATTGTTTAATGCCATGGAAAAGGTTTCAAATGCTTTTATAAGGTTAGTGAAAATTATGGACGAGCTAAGACAACAATGTCCTTGGGATAAAAAGCAAACCATACATACGCTAAGGTCTATGACCATAGAGGAATTATATGAAATGGTTGATGCCATTGACTCCAATGATTGGCAAGGAATTAAAGAAGAGTTGGGCGATCTTTTTTTACACTTGCTTTTTTATAGTAAAATAGGGGTGGAGCAAAATCAATTTAGTTTAGAAGATGTTTTAACTGGCATTGCAGAAAAATTGATTAGGCGTCATCCGCATATTTATGGAGATGTTAAAGTGCAAGATGAAGAGGAAGTAAAACGAAACTGGCAAAAAATTAAGCAAACAGAGGGTAAGACAGATAAATCTATTTTAGAAGGCGTTCCTAAATCACTTCCCGCTATCGTTAAGGCAGCTAGAATTCAAGAAAAAGCTAAGCAAGTTGGTTTTGAATGGGAAAATAAGGAAGATGTTTGGAAAAAGGTAGATGAGGAAATTGGCGAATTAAAAGAAGCAGAAAAGCAGGACGATAAAGAAGCCATAGAAGGCGAGTTTGGCGATATTTTATTTAGTTTAATTAATTACGCAAGGTTTTTGCAGATAGATCCTGAAGCGGCCTTAGAAAAGACCAATCAGAAATTTATGCAACGCTTTAAATCAATGGAAACCATTGCATTAGGTAAAGGGTTACAATTAACAGATTTAAGTTTAGCTCAAATGGATGATTTATGGAATTCAGTAAAAAAGAAAAAAGAGTAAGTTGTTAACCAGTATCAAAAATGCAAGTTTTAAGCATGGTTATTTAATTATAACTGCTGCATGGTTATATACCATCTCTTTTATTTTCTCTAATTATTTTAGTTATAATTCTGGCCCAGAAAAAGTTAAGCTGAATCTAGAACGTAGAATTCAAAATGAGGAAAAAGGTTTTGATCAATTTGCTAATGATACTTT
>CALRUG020000135.1:0-8619 GCA_943371295.1 Synechococcus sp. UW140
TTGATAATTTTACATTGGCAACTTGCATTTGCTGGAGAGTTGATTACTTCTTCAATTCTTCCCCCTTTACCTATTTTTTTATAGACTTCTCTGATTCCAATAATTCTATTGTTTACACCTGCATCAAAATTCCAAGATGCTGAAATAGCGCTTAAATATTCCTCCTTATTATTAAGGCTAAGTAAACTATGTCTTGGATATTCTACCTTATTTTCTGTATTCTTTATTTGCGAGTGAATAGAAACTAAATTGGGCGATTCAAATTGTGCATAGCCTGTATGATCAAAACTTGCCCCATACCTATGATA
The DNA here is from genome assembly GCA_943371295.1 of Synechococcus sp. UW140. Lineage (GTDB taxonomy): Bacteria > Bacteroidota > Bacteroidia > Chitinophagales > Chitinophagaceae > Sediminibacterium. Next base: position 309 of record CALRUG020000135.1, read on the forward strand.
AGCGAAATAGCCGTTCTTATATTTAATTTCTACTAAGTTGGCTACTACTTTATGGTACCGATTTGGATCGGAAAGTCGGGCCTGGGGTGAACTTGTGTAACAAATCCATACCCCCTCCAGCGCATCAATTTCTGCCTGTGATACTTTATAGGGTATTAAATTGAAATCACTTTTGATGGTGTCCCAACTTTGCTTAGAAGTATTGTACAAATTAAAAGTATAAAAAACGCTGATCAATAAGAGTATACAGAGCGGAATGAAAATCATTCTATAAAATTTTAGCCGCTTTTGTATCGTCAAGTCGGTCTCTTTTTTTAAGTTGGCTAATTTTAATTTTAATTGCTGATTCTCAGATAAAATAGAATAACTGTCTTTGGTTTTTTCGTTTTGATGTTCTGTAGTGATTAAGGATGGATCAACAGGGTTTTGCTCAAAGGCTTGCCTTCCCATCTGATATAAATAGATATAGCAGGTATCTACTAAAAAAGGTCTTGGATTGGCTACCAATCCCATCAATGCATCTTTTATTTGTCCACCTGTGATATCGTATTTTCTAAATGGGTATTCCGCTTTTTCTTTTTGAGGGTCAGCTTCATAAGGAACATGACCAAATTGTGAAGCTGTTTCAGGAAGTTGATTACTTATTTCACTTAAAACGATGGCCAATTCCTCATAATTCTTCCGATTGGTATTTTGAATGATCAATTTACCCGTATCGGCCTGAAATTTTTCGATGGCTTTATTTAATAAGTATATTATTTCTTCCTTACCTTTTTTGAGCATATTTTTTTCTAATTAGTTGCAAATCAATGCATAGCAAATTTCGGAAATTCAAAACCCATTTTGGAAATTACATTTTTTATTTGAAAACGGTTTAGAAAGGCTAAAAAAATCGAATCGGTTCATCCTTCACTATTTTGTTCTCGAAAATTGCTTTAGCTAACCAAAAAAAGGCTGCCATTATGAAATGTACAACTGTTTTTAAACATTTGCTTTTCCTTATCGGGTTTACAATAGGCATTGTAATTCCTGCAATCTCTCAAAATAGAACGATTAAAGGAGCTGTTTTAGACGAAAAAAAGATTCCTATTGCGGGTGCTACCGTTAAAGTTAAAGGATCAAATACGACAAGGATTACCGATAACAATGGTATTTTTTCCATACCTGTTGTTGGTCCAAAACAAAGTTTGGAAATCAGTTTTATTGGTTTTGAAACCAGTGAAATTCAATTAGGTAACGAAGAAAGTATTAATGTAACGCTAAAAACGACTACTAATTCTTTAGATAATGTGGTTGTGAATGCCTTGGGCTTTGAAACCAGGAAGGATAAACTAGGATATGCTACCAATAGAATTAGTGCGGACGCTATAGGAAATTCTGGTGAAGCTGGTTTATTAAATGCATTAGCAGGAAAATCCTCTGGCGTAAGGGTAGCTCGATCTTCTGGTGATCCAGGTGGTGCTTCTCAAATTTTGATCAGAGGACAAAGTACTATCACCAGAAGTACCGACCCATTAATTGTTTTAGATGGTGTTCCGGTAAGTGGAGACGCAAGAGGCGAATCTTCAGGTGGACAAATTGTACAGCAAAGTAGATTGAATGATATCAATCCAGACGATATTGCCAATGTTCAAATTTTAAAAGGAGCTTCTGCTGCAGCACTTTGGGGTACCAGGGCTGCTAATGGCGTAATCATCATAACTACCAAAAAAGGGAGCAGTGGAGCAAAAGCAAATATTTCATTTAGGTCAACTGTATCAATCGATCAGGTAAGTGCGTTTTATGATTTACAAGAAACCTATGGTCAAGGGAATAATGGTGTTTGGGCAGCCAATGCTATCAGAACTTGGGGCGATAAAATTGCCAATAGATCTGGCTCAAGTGATGTATTGAATACGACAGGTGGATATTTTCTAGGAAACACTGGGGCCAGTATTTATCCTATTACCACAAAGAATTCAAAAGAAACTTTTAACCAAAAAAATTACGATGCCATATTTAGAACAGGGCAATTTTTGGATAATTCCTTAAGTATTAGTGGGGGAGATAATAAGTCAAATTATTTCATTAGTATAAGTGATTTAAATCAGCAGGGCGTTGTTAGAAATAGTAGTGATTATAGAAGAACTAGTTTTAGGGTAAATGCGAGTCGTCAGTTAAATAATTGGTTAAATATTTCTAACAAAGCTTCTTATATACTTACCAATTCAAATAGACTTCAATCAGGAGTAAATAATGCCGGATTGTTGATTGGGTTACTGAGAACACCACCCGATTTTGATAATACCGACTATACTGGTAGTTTTTATAGTTCACCCGGTGGCGCTTTTGTAGCTAATAGACAACGTTCTTATAGAAATGCAACAGGATCAAGCACGAATCCAGGTTTTAATAATCCATTATGGGTAATCAATTCTTTAACCAATACTTCAAGGGTAAATCGTTTTATCAATTCTGCTGAAATAAATATAAAGCCAGCACAATGGTTTACGTTTACTACAAGAGCAGGTATTGATTATTTTACCGATCAACAGATTAATTACTTCCCTTATTTTACAGCTAATGCAATTACTGGTCGTTACGATAGGGAGGAATACAGTGAGTTTCAATTTAACCTAGATCTGATAGCTCGAGCTACTCATGATTTTTCAGATAAGTTGGGTGGTAATATGGTTTTAGGCTTTAATTACAATAGCCTCAAAACAACTGGTCTTGGTGGTACTTCTTTAGATTTTATTTTACCAAACGGACCAAGAGACTTTAACAATGTTACTCCTGCCAATTTAAGTGTAACTGACAATTATCTAAATAGATTAACCAATGCTGGTTATACTAGTGTTGGCATGGCTTGGGATAATCAACTATTTATCAATGCTACAGGTAGATTAGAAGCAGCTTCTACATTTGGTCAACAAGCACAACAAGCATTTTTTTATCCATCAGCAGATATTGCATGGCAATTTAATCAGTTGAAAAGTTTACAAAAAGTAAACTGGCTCTCTTTTGCTAAAGTAAGGGCTTCAATGGGTATTGTAGGAGTTCAACCTCAAGCTTATCAAACAGCCACTAATTTTGTTACAAGAACTTGGCAAGATGGATTGGGAGGAGCATTAGACCCTGCACTATATGGTACAGGATCTTATGTTCAAAGTGTAAATAGGGGTAATCCATTTTTACGTCCAGAAAGAAAGAAAGAGATAGAAGCAGGATTAGACCTTCGACTATTTAATAATAAACTTTCTTTAAGTTTATCTGCTTATCAAAATGAAACAGTGGATGCATTGATTTCTGTTACGCAATCTCCTGCATCAGGATTTAATACTTTTTATACCAATGCTGGTACAATAGAAAACAAAGGGGTAGAAATAGATTTGGGTTATAATGTTTTAGCAAAAAATGATTGGAATTTAGATTTGAATTTTAATTGGACACGCAACAGAAACCTTGTAACTAATTTAGGTGGAGCAGGATCTATCACATTAGGTGGTACCGCTGGTGTTTCTTCAAGAGCGGTAGAAGGATATCCTTTAGGCGTGCTCTTCTCTAATATTTTTCAAAGAGATGCAAATGGTAAAAGAGTATTAAATGCGAATGGCTTCCCTACTGTAGATCCAACAGCAGTTCCCATTGGTGATCCAAATCCGGAATGGAGAGCGGCTTTTGGTTTTAACTTGAAGTATAAGCAATTCTATCTAAATGCTTTGATGGAACATTCTCAAGGCGGTCAAGTGATTAATGGTACTGAAGCAGTGTTGCTAGATTATGGAACCAGTGCTGCTACTGGTATAGAAAGGACTTCTTCTACAGACCTTAAGCGATTTAATGGGACTACTATTTTAGCAGGTACTCCATTTAGAGGGAATATTGGAAACTTTGGTGGGGCAGATGTAGCATTAGATCAAAGCTGGTATACCGGTCCTGGAGGTTGGTTTGGTAATGTGGGTGAATTATTTTTGGAAGACGCAACTTGGACAAGATTTAGAGAGATCAATTTTGGTTACAATATTACCAATAACTACCTCAAACAAAAGTTAGGACTTAGCTCAATTGGTTTAGAATTAAGTGGTAGAAATCTGTTTATTATCAGCAAGGTTAATGGATATGATCCTGACGCAAACAATTCAGGTTCTACTTCAGGAAGAGGGGTGGTTTATTTTGTAAATCCACCTACTAGGTCATTCTTATTTACAGTAAAACTAAATTTCTAATTCCGTCAAATTTTAGTCAAATGAAAAAATATATATACGGCATAGTATTGTTTGCTACCCTTTTAACTTCTTGTAATAAATTAGTAGAAGGCATCAATACAGATCCAAATAATCCAGTAGATGCAGACCCAAATACAATGCTTACCAGTGTTATGGTGGGTAATATGAATATCCAAGAAGGTGATTTAGCACGTTTTGCAGGTATGTGGTCTGGATATTTTAGAGGTTTTACGCAACAATACCAGAGCTATCATCAATATTCTGTTATTGCGAGAAATTTTGATGATTCTTGGAGAATTATCTACTCAGGGGTTTATAAAAATATAAAGCTTTTAAAAGCCAAAGCACTTGAAGTAAATAATAGAAGAATGATTGGAGTCGTTCAAGTAATTGAAGCGAATTTATTGGGAACAACCACATCACTTTGGGGAGATATTCCTTATACAGAAGCTGCAGATGATCGGTATGCTAGCCCGAAGTTTGATGGACAGACTGCTGTGTATGCGGCAATTCAAACATTGTTAGACAGCGCAATAGTCAATTTGAATTCAACTGCTTTTGTAAGTTTTGCCACTCAAGACATACACTTTGGAGGAAATATGACAAGGTGGATTCAAACTGCCAATACCTTAAAAGCAAGGTATTTTATGCATACGCGTGAATACCAGAAAGCATTGACTGCTGCTCAAGCTGGCATAAGTACGCAAGCAAATAATTTCATGGCTCCGCATAATGAAACAAATAGGGGAGCATTTAATCTATACTTCCAATTTTTATCATTAGATAGACCTAACTGGATTGACGCTACAGGAATGTATGGAGTGAACTTGTTGAATCCAACAAGAACTGGTAATAGAAGTAATAGTAAAACAGTTGAAAGAGCAAGATGGAGTTATTTTTATAATTCTGCATCTAATTTAAATTTTACCATCAATGGTTTCTTTGGAGCTAGTGCTTTTTTCCCTATGGCTACTTATGCAGAAAATTTATTGATTTTGGCTGAAGCAGATGCGAGGTTAAATGGATTTGCAGCTGGTCTTACTAGGTTAAATACATACAGGGCATATATGAATACTGGTGCTTACATCAATACTACTTATTTGACTGCAGGTAATTTTAGGTATGATCCTTATGTTGCGGCGGATTTTTTAGCGGGTGGAATTGAAAATGCTGCATTGCCAGCATTGGCTCAGGATAGAGCCCTATTGCGTGAAATTTTAGAAGAAAGGTATATTACTTTCATTGGTCAAATTGAAGGATTTAACGACTTAAGAAGAACATTTAAGGAAACAGATATCAATGTTAAAGTGCCACTGAATTTCGGTACCAGTTTCCCTCAGCGATTCATTTATCCTCAGGTAGAAATAGATATTAATAAATCAATTCCATCTGTACTTCCAACTTTATTTGAACCAACACCAATTAATAAATAGTTTGTGTAATCGTTAATGGATGATTCTTATGAAAAAATATCTCTCCCTTTTATTTTTGTTTTTTTCAGTGACTGTATTTGCAGCTGAAAAAAAAGATACGGTTCGAGTGTTGTTTGTTGGAAATAGTTATGTGTATTACAATAATCTTTCTCAAATGATTGGGTTGATTACAGACAGCATGAGTACCAAAATCATTTGTAAAAAATCTACCGTAGGTGGCGCAAATTTGGGAGAACATTGGAAGGGACTGCGAGGGCTGAAATCAAAAGAGTTGATTGCTACAAATAAGTTTGATATTGTTGTTGTTCAAGACAATAGTATGTGGCCCATCCAATATAAAGACAGTTTGTATTTATATGGTCAATTGTTTTGTAATTATATACAACAAGTTGGTGCCAAACCTTATTTATATAGTACTTGGGCTAGAGAAAAAACACCTGAGACTCAACCGCTAATCAGTGAAGTCTATCAAACATTGGCATCAAAAGCAGGAGCAACAGTAGTACCTGTTGGGGATAGTTGGGCACTGGCAAGAAAGACAAATTCAACGATGAATTTATTTCATTCTGATGGGTCACATCCTTCTAATTTGGGTACTTTTTTAATTGCCTTAAGTTTTATTAAAAAGATTACTGGTCGCTTACCTGAAAAGTTTGCTACCGTGTATAACTATATAGATAAAGATGGCGAAACCTTTAGAATAATGCAATTAACCAATGAGGAAATTCAGTTTTGTGTTAAAATAGTCAATGAGGTTGTTCATTAATTTTCTTCAATATTAATTGAGATCATGGTCAAAAAAATAGCTACCAACCTAACATTTTGGGTTTTGTTTGCCATTACCGCGGGTATATTGTTGGGTCATTTTTTTCCTGAACAAGGCGTGGCCATGCAACCCTTGGGTAAGTATTTTATAGATATCATTAAGCAATTTATTAATCCTATTATTTTATTAACCATTGTAACAGGAATCTGTGGCATGGGCGATTTAAAGAAAGTAGGTAAGGTAGGAGGTAAAGCCATTTTATACTTTGAGATAGTAACCACTGTTGCACTATTGATAGGGTTGGGTGTGGGTTTTTTATTTGAACCTGGTGCTGGTGTGAATACGGCTGCTGTGAATAAGGGCGATATTTCTAAATACAGTGGTGCACCTATTTCTATTTCATGGGTACAATTCTTTAAGGACAATATTACCATTCAGGTGTTGCTTTTGGCAATTGTTTCAGGTATTGTCATTAGCAAATCTGCTTACAAAGACAAGATATTGCGTGGTTTTTATTTTAGTTCCAAGTATGTTTTTAAAGGATTGCATTGGGTGATGAAGTTAGCACCCATCGGGGCTTTTGGCGGAATGGCATTTACCATTGGTAAATATGGATTAGCCACATTGATTCCATTAGGTAAATTGATGCTTTGTGTTTATGTAACGATGGCTTTGTTTATTTTTTTGATACTAGGTTCTGTAATGCGTTATTATAAAATCAGTATTTGGAAATTCTTAGGGTATATTAAAAATGAATTACTGATTGTGTTGGGTACTTCTTCTTCTGAAGCTGCATTGCCTTCTTTAATGGAAAAGTTAGAACATATGGGTTGCCATAAGTCAGTGGTAGGATTGGTGGTTCCTGCTGGCTATTCTTTTAATTTAGATGGTACATCTATTTATTTATCCATGGCCATCGTTTTCTTAGCGCAGGTTTTTGACGTTACATTAAATATGGAACAAATCATTACCATCATTGGTATTTTGATGGTAACTTCTAAAGGTGCTGCGGGTGTTACTGGTAGTGGCTTTATTATATTGGCATCTACACTAGCTGCCACCAAAGTGATTCCTATAGAGGGCCTTGCTCTCTTGCTGGGCGTTGACCGTTTTATGTCTGAAGCAAGGGCCATCACCAATTTTATTGGTAATGGCGTTGCTACAATATTTATTGCCAATAATGAAAAGATGTTCGATCGTGGAAGAATGCATAAAGCATTTCATAAGCACGATATCAATGATTATTAGCGCTATTTTTTCTTAGAGGAGTGAAGTAAAAATAATTTCATTCTAATGTCTTGTACTGGCCTATCCGATTGATTCGTTTTTGTTTTAGCTATGCTGTCTAAAATAGAAAACCCACTAACCATTTCTCCAAAAACGGTGTAGTTCCCATCTAAGTGTGGGGTGCCTCCCTTTGTTGTATATAATTGTTTTTGTTGTTCATTTAAAACCAAGTTCCTTTTCTTAACAAGACTATCTAATTCTGCAACACTAAAAGCTGGTTTCTGAACCAAGTAAAATTGGCAATTACTACTTTCCTTTGCTGGATTATTTGTTCTTGCAGCGGCCAGTGCTCCTCTTTGATGGTAAATTTGTTGATCAACTTTTATTTCAGCGGGTATTCTATTCCCTTTTGCAGCTCCACTTCCCAATGATTCATTTGGTTTTGCATATTTGCTATTAGGGTCGCCACCTTGTATCATGAAATTATTGATAACCCGATGAAATAATAAGCTATCGTAAAATCCTTCTCTTACTTTAGTTATAAAATTATCTCTATGAAGTGGAGTTTCATTATACAGTTTAACCACCATATTACCCATATCGGTATTGATTAAAACATAACTACTGGTGTCTCTTTTGCTTATCGTTTTTTTACTAACTTTTATTAAGCTCTTTTC
>CALRUG020000136.1:0-8314 GCA_943371295.1 Synechococcus sp. UW140
TATTTTCTACAAAAAACGGCTATTTATTTGGGATTTTTTGTGCAACTTTTCTTCTAAATAAAGCTGGTTCTGGCATCATATTCTCTGTAATACTTAATGTTTTAGTGCTTACCCCATTTATTTCATAACAAGTTATTTCCTTTGTTTCAAGATTATTCAACTGCAAATAACTTATTGATTGATCATTAAGATTTACTTTAGAAATTTTTCCGCAATAAGAATTAGCAGAAGTTACCTTATAAGCATATTTAGATATCAATTGTTTATCCATATATTCTTTGCATAAAGAATCTTTATCAAAAATAAATGTCCAATCTGCTTCAGTTGAAATCCAAGTACCGACTATTAATTTTCGTTCAGCTGCTACTGTTTGGGAAAAAGTTTTACTTGCAAAAAGTAAAATGAATATACCTAAAGGAAATTTAAACAGGTGGCTACTTACTAGTTTCATACTACAAGTTATCAAATTCATCATTAATACAATCGATTCCCTTAATTGGGATTTCAGAAAATGTTTGTGACTCTTTTTTAAAAATCCAAGCTTTTTTTACTTTTTTAAAATAAGCAGTCTGGGTAGTTTCTACTATCGCAATAATATAGCCATTATCTTTTTGCTCCTTTCTACATCTAGACATAATTACTTTATTATTTTTAGGAAGGCGACCAATTTCTTGGATAGCCAATATTCTCCTTGAATTTGGTCCTAAATATTCAGAGCATATTACTTTTTCGTTTGAACCATTGGTTATCAAAATAAACCCGGTTTTTCTACTTGTATCTTCATCGATTGCAATGCCTTCTGCTATCTTATAATTTTTTAGAGAGGGGATCTCATTGATTTCCTTGTACACTTTGCCAACGATATAATTTAATTGACAATAAGAGTTAACTGGATAAAAGTATCCTACTGATATTATTAAAATTAAAAATATTCTCATTGTTTGATTTAATATATTTCTTAATTAGATTCAATTGAATATAAAACCTAAGGCTTTTAACAATCAATGAAAATTACCTAAATTTAAGCATCAAGTATAAAACTAAACCGTATACAATTACTAGGACTAAGCCCCAATAATTTATTTTCTCTTTTTTTTGAGTTTTTTCTCTTAAAATACTAAAAAGTAAAAAAGTCAGAACGGAGAAAACTCCAAATTGAAGTACTCTTTTTATAAAAATTGTTTCAACCACAAATGGTATAAAAATACCAAAAAGAATTAAAGTAGAAGAGACTAAAAGTTTTAATTTGATTTGTTGTGACATATTTTTATTATTTTTTATTTAAAAGGTTAATTTTGGTATCCCATACATTGTCTGTATACGTTTGCAGCAGATGAAGAGCATCTTTGATAATAAAGATAAGCTCCACCAATACCTGAAGTAACCGTTAATGATCCTGCAATAGGCGTTCCTAAAACAGTTGCTATTGCACCACCAACCAACGAGATGCCAGTACCTATTGTAAAATCTGTATCACAGTCTTGCATACTCCCAACATATGTATCACAACAATTAGTGTTACAACCTGGCTTATGGATAGCCATATTATTAATTTCAATTACCAAGTTTGCGTAAGAATAAGAGTGTAGCTCTCTCAATTCATCATTTGTAAGATATTTCAAATCTGGAAACTTTCTTTTGATATTTAATAAAGACTTTGTCTTGAGTTCAAATAATTTAAATAGTTCATCTGTGTGTTGAAAACCTGATGATTCAAATAATTGTTTTATTTCACTAATGTTTTTAGAATTATTTATTAATTCTAAAAGAATGTTTCTTTGTTTGCTGTTAAGATTATTATTAGAATTGATTTTTATAATCATACGATCTACTTTAAAGTTATTAACAAAATCAATGTCTTTGAATAACATTAATTTATATTTTTCGATTATTTCAATATTACTCAATTCTTTTGTTGCGCTTTCTTTTTTGCATCCATCTAAAATGAAAGACGCTATGATTATAAGAAAAAACGTAAAGAATAAGTTTTTAGAAATAGTTGTACAAATTTTCATTTTTAATATTTTTTGTTGAAAATAAGCCTAGCTAAAGGGGTTAATTATATCCAAATGAATACATTTAATATTTTACCAATAAGTCTATCCAAATGGATAATTTTTACCCCCCCTATATATATTGATAATTTATACTATTTTTAAGGTTTAGAAATATTTATGATAGCATTTGGTTTGGTGGAGGACAATGAACGTTTCCGGATATTGATTAAAAAAGAAATAAGTAAACTAAACTATTCTACTCTAGTAATTGATGTAGTTGATGGTTATGAGTTACTGCTTAAACTAAACGTTACTAAAAAACTTCCAGATATTTTATTTTTAGATATTGAACTACCTAAAATAGACGGTTTACTTTTAACAAGTTATATTTCACAAGTATATCCCTCTATTAAAATGATTGGAGTTTCATCACATAGTAATAAAGCATTGGTAACAGAGGTCCTAAGTGAAGGTGCAATAAGTTTTATTAGCAAGCACTTTACTAGCCCAGATTCTGCAATTTACAAACTTACTTATGGGAATAGAAATGTCTTCAAAGAAGCAATTGATAAAACAATTTTAAATAATACTTATATAGACGATTTACTATTTAATAAAGGAAGAGAATTGATACTATCAACTTCAACAAATCAGCTAATTAACAAAAAGTTTCCAGAACTTACCTCAATTCACAAGCAGTTTCTATTATTAAATGCAGCGGATTTAAGTTATCAAGAAATTGCTTTGGTCATGAATAAAAGTCTTCCTACTATTAAAAAATACCTTAGTTTCTTGCTTGATAAATTTGAAGTTAAAAACAAGGTAGAATTGGTTACTTTTTGTATTAAAAATGGCTTGGTGAAGCTTCCGTCCTATTACGATCAATTTGTTAACTAGTCTTATTATAAATGTAGTTTATTTGCTTTAGCCAATATAATAGCCGAAATTTACAGTGGATTCTTCACTTGCTTTAAAGTAATCAAATTATTCATTATGAATAGCGAGGCTGCCTATCAACTACTTTTTGATCAAAACCCCAACGCAGTATTTTCATTAGACTTAGAAGGGAATATCACTTTAATGAATAAGCAACTGCCTATTTTATTAGAGTGTCCTGAATCTAAATTAAAAGGAGAGAGTATTTTCCCCTTTATGTTGCCTGAAGAAATGGAAGATGTATTTAGAAAGTTCAATCTGGCAAAAGCGGGTACCACCGAAAAATTCAGGTGTAAAATTCAAACGGTAAAAAATAATCAGTTAACCTGGGTGGTCACTTATATTCCCATCAAAATTGACAATACAATCACAGGCATTTATGCTTTAGTGAATGATATAACCGATCAAGTAGAAAGTGAACTTCAATTAGAAAAATCAGTTAGAGACTTAAGAAAAATCTTAGATGCTTCATTAGATATATTATGTGTGCTCAATATAAAAGGTGAATTTGTTAGAATAAATCGCCAAGTTGAAAAATTGTGGGGTTATGAAGACTGGGAATTAGTTGGTAAAGACCATATTGATTTTGTATTTGAAGAAGACAGAAGAAAAACATTTGAAGCGTTTGCTCAAATTAAACATGGAATAGAATTAACGAATTTCGAAAACAGGATCAATAAAAAGGATGGTACAACTGTTATTATGCAATGGTATGCAAACTGGGATAGCTTAACCCATTCCATTTATGCCAGTGCACGTCATTTAAAATATTAGCACAAAACTTTATTTCCCCTTTTATTCATTTTTTTCTATCTTGATTTTCCCAATCGATTGCTATGCGTGTATGCTGGAACCTTTTTCTGCAACTGCAGGGATGGACTATTCGTGATGAATTTCCCTATCACCTGAAAAAATGTGTAATTGCTGTTGGCCCTCATACCAGTGCCTGGGATTTTGTAGTTGGCTTAGCAGTAAGAAGTAAATTGAAACTCTATCACTTAAAGTTTTTGGGTAAAGCAGAATTATTCAAAGGTCGTTTTGGTTTCTTTTTTAGAAAAGTAGGAGGCTTTCCTGTTGATCGATTCAGTAACAACAATGTGGTTGATCAAGTAGTGGAGAAATTTAATGCAAGCGACTCTTTTGTATTAGCATTATCCCCTGAAGGCACTAGAAAAAAAGTGGATAAACTCAGAACTGGCTTCTATCATATTGCTCATAAAGCAGGTGTTCCTATTGTTTTGGCTGGATTAGATTTTGGAAGAAAACAAATCACTTTCTCTGAGCCCTTTATGCCTTCGGGAAATATGGAAGCGGACTTTCAATACATCATTCATTATTTTGCCGATAAGGAAGGAAAAATACCCCAATACGGTTTACAACATTTAGATCAAAAAGCCCCCAACTAATATGATAAACACATATCCAACCATCATTGATCGTTTTTGCTTCTACGAAGAAAGCCAACCCAATAAGTTGTTTTTAGCTGAACCTGTAAAAGAGGTTTACCAAGAATTTACTTGGGCAAAAGCTGGTAAAGAAATTAGATCAATGGCTGCTTGGTTGCAACAATCTGGTTTAAAACAAGGGGATAAAGTGGCCATTTTAAGCAAAAACTGTGCGCACTGGATTATGGCCGATTTAGCCATCAATATGGCTGGAATGATATCTGTTCCTTTGTATCCAAATATAACCAGCAATGCGGTGAACGAAATTTTATTGCATAGTGAAGCCAAGACCATATTTGTAGGTAAGCTAGATAACCCAGAATTAATCAGGATGGGTATTCCTGAAGAAATGACCCAAATCAGTTTTCCATTTTACTTAAATGGAGGCTGTTTAAACTGGGATGATTTGGTGCGTTCAACTTCGCCTTTAACAGCACTAAGTCCGCTTGATCCAAAAGCACTGTCTTGTATTATTTATACTTCTGGTACTACTGGTACCCCTAAAGGAGTAATGCATAGTAACCATACTATGTCTTTTGCAGTATACTCTTTTTTAGAAAGCACGCCTCCATTAAAAGATGAAGTGTTCTTTTCTTATTTACCGCTTTGCCATGTTGCTGAAAGAATGTTGGTGGAGTGTGGAGCTATTTTTACTGGCGGCTGTATTCATTTTGTAGAATCAATGGATTCTTTTTCAAAGAATCTGCAATATACCCAACCCACTATTTTTTTAGCGGTGCCTCGTATCTGGGAAAAAATTAGAGAAGAAATCTTGCGAAAAATGCCTCAACAAAAATTGAGTAGGCTGTTAAAAATTCCATTGGTTTCTTCTATTATAAAAAAAGCGATTCGCAAAAAATTAGGCCTAGGCAGGGTAAAACATTTATATACGGGTGCATCTCCAATCAATCCAGTGGTTCTAGATTGGTTTTACCAATTAGGAATGGAAATTCAGGAAGCATATGGTATGACCGAAAATTCTGCTTTGTCTCATTCCAATAGAAAAGGGGCTTGTAAGTTTGGTACAGTAGGTCAATCTTACCCTGGGGTAACCGTTAAATTGAGTGATCAACAAGAAGTACTCGTGAAAAGCGAAGCCAATATGTTGGGCTATTACAAGGAACCAGTATTAACTGCTGAAATGTTTGAAGACGGCTATTTAAAAACGGGGGACGAGGGTCAGGTTGATGCTGAAGGTTATTTAAAAATCACCGGCAGAATCAAAGATCAGTTCAAAACCAGTAAGGGTAAATATGTTGCTCCTGCTCCTATTGAATCTAAAGTATTGTCTGATGCCATGATTGCACAAGCCTGCGTGGTAGGTTGGGGAATGCCTGCTCCCTTGCTATTATGTACTTTAACAGAGCAGGCAAGGCAATTGGCCCAAACCAATTTACAAGAACACTTGAACCAGTTATTAGAAAAAATAAACCAAGAATTAGAACACCATGAACAATTGGCTAAACTGATTATCATGGCAGAAGAATGGACCATTCAGAATGGCATTTTAACCCCAACACTTAAAATAAAAAGGAAAGTTCTAGACGAAAACTTTAAGGACTTTTATAACAATTGGTATAACGCTTCAGTAAAAGTGGTTTTTGCTTAACTTGCAGCCGCTTTATTAAATCAAAACGGTACAATATTTGAACTAATTCCCCGTTAGTATCGAGTATTTATCATAATAAGAAAGACCAATGAAAATGAAATTCTACACAATGGCCGCATTGGCCGCTTTTCTACTTTTTTCTTGCGTGAGTCCTAAACAATTAAGACAAGCCGAAGCCAGATATGGTGAGTTAAATGGTGCCTATGCCGAGCTACAAGGTAAATACAGAACACTGGAAGAAGAGTTGAGTAAATCAAAAAATCAAATCAGCAACCTACAAACACAGAAGCAATCTGCTGATGCGCTTTTAAATACCACTAATACACAGTTGGATTATGTTAAGCAAACCAACAATTTAGTATTGAATCAATTAAAAGACCTATCAGTAGTAACGGGTGCCCAAGCCGAAAGTATTAGAAGATCACTGGAAAATATTGGTGCCAAGGATTTATATATTCAAGACCTACAAGGTTCCATTGCCAGAAAAGATTCTTTGAATATGGCATTGGTAATGAATCTTAAAGGTGTATTGGGTAATATAGATGATAAAGATGTAAATATTAAAGTAGACAAAGGAGTAGTATATGTAGATATCTCCGATAAATTATTATTCAAAAGCGGTAGTTACGAAGTAACTGAAAGAGCAAAAGAAGTATTAGGAAAAGTAGCAAAAGTATTGAATGCACAACCTGATATTGAGTTTCTAGTAGAAGGTCATACCGATTCTATTCCTTTAGTAAAAGGGGGTGGAATGATAGATAACTGGGATTTGAGTGTTAAACGAGCTACAACTGTAGTAAGAATTTTACAAGATGCTTATGGAATGAATCCGAAAAGAATGACTGCTGCCGGTAGGGGCGAATATGTTCCTTTGACAGATAATGCTACAGCTGAGGGAAGAGCAGCCAATAGAAGAACCAGAATTGTCATCATTCCTCAAATGGATCAATTCTTCAAATTGTTAGAAAGAAAGAAATAACCCGTTTTTATCAAAAGCTGATAAAAAAGCGTCAACCTGATTAAAAAGGGTTGGCGCTTTTTTTATATTGATTATATATCATAAATTGTATATCCAATAGTACCCTATGTTAACCAGCAATCGCTTTTTTCGGGTTAGTTTTTGCTTACTAATGCTCATAGGCAATTGGGTATTTAATGGGTATGCTCAAACAAAAAAATCAACCATCCCTCTTGTAAAAAGTGGCGTAATTGATTTAAGAAATATTCCGTTAGATCAAACGATTGTTCCTATATCGGGTGATTGGAACATTTATTGGAATCAATTATTATCTCCCTCAGATAGCTTACCTAGCTCATCAACTTATACTTATTTTCCAAATCACTGGAATTATACTACAATAAACGGAAAAACACTTTCTGCAAAAGGATATGCCAGTTATACTGTTCGAGTTTTACTAAATAGTAAACTTGAAAATAAATTGGCTATAAAACTGCCAGACACTTATTGTTCTTTTAAACTTTTTGTGAATGGGCAATTTTTTGCGGCTGCGGGTGTGCCTGGTACCACAAAAGAAACAACCACTGAACAATGGCTTGAACAAGTTGCAGAATTACCCAATGCAGATACATTGGATTTAATTTTACAAATTGCCAATTTTAGACATTCAAAAGGTGGACCTTATAAGCCTATATTAATTGGAAATAAAGAATTTCTATTTCACGACAAAGCAGCAGAAGATGGATTCGATTTATTATTGGCTGGGGCTTTATTAATGGGTGGTTTGTTTTTCATTGGACTATTTTATTTTGGTAAACACGATAAAGTAATTTTATTCTTCTCTTTATTTTGTATCGCCTATAGTTATAGAATCATTGGATCAGATAATTATGTGTTACATGGTTTATTTCCTGATTTCCCTTGGATTATTGGTGTTCATTTAGAATACTTAAGCCTTTTTGCCAGTTTTATATTTTTCATGTTTTATACTAAGTATCTATTTCCCGAGGAAACTAATAAATGGCTATTGTATATAGAAGCTATTCTTGCGGGGATTTTGTGCTTAGTAGTATTAATTTTTCCTCCTTCTGTTTTTACTCAGCTAATCAATCCATTCTTGATTGTAATGTTTAGTATTATGATTCATGTATTCTATATTTATATAAGAGCATACTTGAATAAAAAGCTGGGTGCTAAATATGCCTTACTCAGTACGGGTATATTATTGATGATTTTTTTCTTAATCAACCTTAAGTACTTCAACATTATTCAGCCACCAAGATTTGTGTTATTTTTTGGATATATCACTTTCTTCTTTTTACAATCCTTAGTACTTTCTTATCGTTTTGCCTTTATTTTAAAAGAAGCT
>CALRUG020000137.1:0-8289 GCA_943371295.1 Synechococcus sp. UW140
CCCAATCTCTTGCAAATGCATAGCCAAGTCCTAGAAGATAATAAGTGAGTGCAGAAATGAAATTTTGATAATAGTAATTTTGTAGTTGCCTAGTATTAACTTTTTGTTTTACTACCGGCCCTAGTAAATGAACAATTGGGTTAGATAAAAATAATCGTGCAATATTAAATAGCTCTGTAAATAGTATTAGAGCAATAATTGAAAATAGTATAAATTCGATTTTTTGTTTTTTAATCGCATAACGTGGGAAAACTAAAAATGCAGAAACGCAAATTATTGCGCATTGAGTCAAGTGCGAGAATAATCTGTATTTCCCTATATTATCAGTAGGCCATATTTTCCCAAGAATACTGTAATATAATAGCCAAAAAAGTAAGAAACTAGCACTTACTAAACTAATCTCAGCAACTTTTAAATAGGTATTTTTTTTCATTTTTTCTTCCCCTAAAGTAAAGGGTTATCTCAATTTTTAGTAATAAGGTACTATAATAAATTTCATGTATAAATAAGGCCATTTTATCATCAAAATAGGTGGTTTTACATATTTGGAAATTCCCATGCTTCTAAATTGATTAATATGCCTATTCATAAATTACTAAAAGTAGACTGCATGAGTAAATTTAAAAAATGGCATCTCCTTGTCTGGATGATCTTAGTATCATTTACTGTAAACGCTCAATTAAAAACTATCAATGGTATTCTTAAGCAAGAAATAGATGGGTCACCTATTGTTGGTGCTACTATTCGTATAAAGGGTACTAATATTGTAACAATTAGTGATGAGAAAGGTAGTTTTAGCTTGCAAACATCTGCTACTAATTTTATTTTAATAATTTCTTCAGTAGGTTATGAAGATAAAGAAGTAGCTGTATTAGAAAATAAAGTACCAAAGTTTATACAATTAAAGCCAACTAGTTCTACAATTGGTGATATTGTTGTGATCGGCTATGGTAAAGTAGATAGACGTAAATTAACAGGTTCTGTTGGTACCTTAAAGCCTGATCTTGTAGGTACCAATCCTATTTCAATGGATAAGTTGCTTCAAGGAAGAATTGCTGGTGTATTTGTTCAACCTTCCTCTGGTGCGCCAGGAGCAGCATCCTCAATTACAATCCGTGGTGTTACTACTTTAAGCGATGCAGGTAATTCACCGTTGATTGTGATTGATGGAGTTCCTATGTATGGCCAAGACAGAAATAACAATTCAACCAACTTTAGTGCAAGTGGATCCGCTGCTTCTTTTACACAACCGATTACTGCAAATAATTATACTCCTCGAAATCAATTTGAGAGAAATCCCCTTGCCAATATCAATCCAGACGATATTGAAAGTATGGAAGTGTTAAAGGATGCGTATGCAACATCAATTTATGGGAGTAGGGGTGCGGCAGGTGTTATATTGATAACAACAAAAAGAGGAATGCTTGGGAAAGCGCGCGTAAATGTGAATTTTTCAACAGTTGCCCAAAATGCTTTTAAATTACCAGCGTTAATGACTGGTGACGAATATGCCCAATTTTATAGTGATTATTTTGATACTTTAAATGCAAGGAGACCAACTGCAGGTTGGCCTCCCGCCAATCGCGCTTTTAAGAAAGGGTTTAATACAAATTGTTTAGACCTAATTAACCGAACAGGTATAGGTTATAATTTGTCTGCCTCAATTAGTGGTGGAACAGACAAAACGCGATATTTTATTAGTGGTGGTTACGATAAGGAATCCTCTTATATTGTTAATAACGATTTTGAAAGATTTCAAGGTAGAATAAATGTAGAGTCAAATTTATCTAACAATTTTAAAATTGGTGTTTCAACTGCTATAAGTGCAACCTTAAATAATTCACTAAATGCACAGCGTGCATATTATGATGCAGTAATAAAAGCGCCCAATATTCCAGTTTTTGATTCTTTGGGCTTGTATGCTTGGAGGGCAGTAGTTTCTCCAACCAATATCATTAATGGAAGCGCTCCATTGCGAGACCTAAATCCGGTAGGAACAATTAATACTGGTAAAAATTACGTAAATGATCTTCGCGCAATCAGTAATGTTTTTGCGGAACTTAAGTTAACAAGTTGGTTAAATTATCGTTTTGATTTTGGAGTTGATTGGTACAATACAAAAGCTTATAGCAGAGAAATTGATAAACAAGGAACGCTTCGTGGTTCTGCAACGGAGAGTAATATTAACAACTTTAAAACTGTTATTAATAACCTCTTGAATTTTAATAAGCGGTTTGGGGACCATACAATTAGTGGTGTGGTTGGGCAAAGTTTTGAAAAGTCAAAAGAGAGTGCAACAACCATTACTGCAACCAATTTCATGGATGATAGAGTTTTGAGCATCATTTCTGCTTCAAATCGTTCTATAACTAATGCGCTTACACAAGAATGGACACTGGTTTCTTTTTTAGCTAGACTTGACTATGGGTATAAAGACAAATATTTAGTGGGTATTACTAATCGAGTAGATGGTTCTTCAAGATTTAGTACGAATAATCGTTATGTGAGTTTCCCTTCTATTTCCGCAGGATGGGTTTTGTCTAAGGAGAAATTCTTACAGAATACTCGATGGATTAATGAATTGAAACTTAGAGGAAGTTGGGGTTTAACTGGTACAGATGGTGGTGCAGGTTATTACGGTAGTTTAGGTCAATATTCTTTTACTACAACTGGGACCACTTATGCCGGAACAACAATTATTAGTGCAACAAGACCTGCAAATCCAGATTTGAAATGGCAGCAGACCACCAATATTGATTTTGGATTAGACGCTGGTTTATTTCAAAATAGAGTTAGAGTGAGTGCAGAATATTACAAGCGAACTACAAAAGATCTTCTAGTAAATGGAGGTCTACCTGGATTTGTTGGTTTTACTACACAGCAGCAAAATATTGGTGAAATGGTTAATAAAGGCTTTGAATTAACCATTACTTCAAAAAATATTGACAAAAAAGATTTTTCATGGACAAGTAGTTTTAACATAGCTCGAAATGAAAATATTATTACCAAACTTAATTTCGCCAATAAGTTAGATGCCTCACTTGCTTCAGAAAGGTCTGGTGGTCGTTTCTGGACCGAAGGTGGTTCAGCTACAGCTTTTAACTTAATGTATTGGGGTGGCGTAGATGCTGCAACAGGCAATCCACTTTGGATTGGAGCAAATGATACTGTTTCTATGGTGCCATTTGAAATTTTGTATTCAGGAACTTCACGAGATCATAATAGTCAGCGTAGAAATATGGGAGACGCACTTCCTGCCTTTTTTGGAGGTTTCGATAATAGATTCCGGTACAAAAATTTCGAATTCTCCTTTTTTCTAACTTTTGCTGTTGGTAATAAAATTTTTAATGGTGCAAAAGCATCTATGTATGCCTTTAGTTCTGTTGATGCGCCTAATCTTTCCAAAGACATACTCAGCTATTGGAAGAAGCCAGGTGATATTACCGAAATACCGGCTTTGATTAATCGATCCAATACTGCATTTACTCCAGGTGGCAGCACTTCACAGTTTCAGGACTTCACTTTGGGGAGAAATTCATCTAGATTTTTGGAAGATGGTTCATTTGTGAGACTTCGTAATCTTACAATTGCATACAATTTTGGTGACGATTTTTTAAGAAGAGTTAGAATTACTGGAGGTAGTATCAAGATTTTTGCAGAAGCCAACAACCTGTTTTTGATTACTAAGTATACAGGTATTGATCCAGAGATAAGTGCATATGGTTCTTCTGTATTGCAATCTGGATATGATGAAATCACAATGCCTAATCCTAGAACTTTTCGTGTTGGGTTTAAAATTGGTTTATAAATCACTTTAAAAAGAATTGTATGAATTATTATAATAAATTATTTTTTATCATCTTACTAGCTGCTTCAAGTTCTTCTTGTAGTAAGAAATTAGATTTGCCTCCTGAAAATATTCTCATAGAATCTCAAGTTCTAGGTAGCGAGAATAGTGCACAAGCCTTGTTGGCAAGTGCTTATTTTAAATCTTATGTTTCCATCAGGAACTATTATTATATGAGTGGTGATGTTGCTACAGGTAATTCTGCAACATTAGCAACAAATGGATTTATTTCTTTATGGAACGGAACATTGACTCCTACTTCTGGATTAGTACAAACATTATGGAACAATCACTATAGTGCTATTAATGAGACCAATGTTATTATAAATTTGATTCCTAATGCTGCTTTCAGTAATGCAGTAAAAGATCGGTTAATTGCGGAGGCAAAATTTGTTCGAGCATTGAATTATTTTTTCTTACTTAGAAATTTTGGGGATGGTGCACTTACGGGTAATTTATCTGGAGCTGGATTGCCAATTCAATTATTGAATTATTCTAATTATGATCCCACTAAAAATATTGCTCGTGCTGCAACATCGGCGGTTTACGATCAGATTTTTAAAGACCTTGATGAAGCTGCTGAAAGCTTAACTGACCTTACAACGGTCACTCCTCAAGTATTTCGCGGAAGAGCGCAAAAAACAACCTGTTATGCGCTAGCCTCAAGAGTTGCATTGTATAAGCGAGATTATACTAAGGCAATTGATTATTCTGCAAAAGCATTGACCAATACAACTCAATATACACTTGCTAGCTCTCCAGCTTTAGTTTTTCCGGTAACAACCGCCACTTCAAATATTCCATTAAGTACAGAACTGATTTTTGCTTTTCCAGTTAGTTATAATTCTGATATTGCAGATAATAATCTTACAGGCTATTTTTCAAAAACAGCTATTTGGCCTGCGCCTGCTTTTTTAGCAACTTATGCACCAAATGATATTCGAAATAGCGCATCAATGATGGTGGTAGGTAATCCTGCAGGTCCTGCCAATTTAGTTTGCCCATCAAAATTTGCCAATCCTGTTGGTAGAGATCATTTGCCAATAATTAGGGTAAGTGAAATATATTTAAATAGAGCAGAGGCCTTAGTAAGGTCTACTAATGCAATTAATGGTGAAGCAATTAGTCTGTTAAATGCAATTCGCCAAAGGTCCTTTCCTGTGGGCTTAAAACCTGCTCTATTTACAATTGCTAGTTTTACTAGTGCAACGGATCTCTTGAATGCTATCTTAAGAGAAAGAAGATGGGAATTGGCTTTTGAAGGACATGACATGTTTGATAAAATTAGAACTGGCGTTGCACCCAACAGTTTTTTAACTAATCCAACCAAATGGGTATATCCAATTCCAAGAAGAGAAATTGATTTGACCAATGGGCAAATAACTCAAAATCCTGGTTATTAAATCACTCTTTCAACGATTGTTTTTAGCACTTAATTCAAAACTCATGAAGAATACACTTAGTATATTTTTGTTTCTTTTTTCATTTTCCCTTTTTGGTCAGAAAAATTATAAGCTAGTAAAGATTAATGGAAATATTGAAAATTCAATTTCCAATGAACTAATCATTTATAAGTTTGATAAATCATTTGAAATAAGTATTCCTGTTGAAAAAAATGGAAACTTTACTAGTCAATTTACTATTAAAGAGCCAGGTACTTACTTTATTAAACAAGAAAAGTCTTACACTACTTTATTCCTTAAAAATGGATACAACTTAACGGTAAGTATTGATACTAAATCATTTCCAAATTCTATAAAATTTGCAGGCGAGGGGTCAAAATTTAATAATTATCTAAAAGCTAAAACCAAATTAGATGGAGACTTGGTGGGTGATACTAAAACCTTTTTTGTGGTGCCCGTGGAAGATTTTTTGAAAAAAATTGCTGCTGATAGTAGTCAATTGTATCAACAATTACGTGATGCTAATTTAGAGAAAGAAGATGCGGATCTCTCCCAAAAATTAATTTTATATGATTATTTACTAAAAAGAAATAACTATAGAAAATTCTATGTGTATAATACCAAAACAGAGCCTTTTATACCCCTTAACTACTTAGATCCTATTCGGGACTTAAATATGAATGATGCAGACGCTTATAATAACTCAATGGATTATAGATACCTTATTGTAGACAAATGGAGGTTATTAGAAGCGGAGGGTAGAAAAGTTGATTCAACCGCTTCAATCATTGATTTTACAAGGGAATTCGCCAATAAAATAACTTATGAACCAATACGTGATCAAATTGTACGTATGTTATTTAATAAAGTTGATACTAGAAATTCATCATTTGAATCGGACTTTTTAAAAATCAAACCGTTAATTAGAGTTGAAAAGACACTAGCAGAAATTGATATGCGATTGGCAACAGCTAGGTCTAATAAATCCGGAAGTAAATTACCAGATTTTAATTACGAGAATCACAAAGGTGGTTTAATGAGTTTAAGCTCTTTAAAAGGAAAATATGTTTATATCGATATTTGGGCAACATGGTGCGGCCCTTGTATTAGAGAGTTCCCTGAATTAGATGAATTGATAAAAGACTATAAGAATAATGATCGAATTGAATTTGTTTGTATTTCAATTGACAGCAAGGTCGACTATCCAAAATGGCGTTCTTTTGTGACTGAGAAGCAATTAGGAGGAATTCAATTAATTGCAGATAAAGGGCTTGAATCAGATTTCATGCGTTTCTTAAATGTTGGTTTAATTCCTCGTAATGTGTTAATTGATCCACAGGGAAATATTATTTCGAGTGCAGGATTAAGACCATCCAGTAAAGATACTCGTGAAACTTTGGCAAAATATGTAGGTGCTCCCATAATAAAGGCTAACAAGAAATAAGTATAAACATAGTTTTACAATTTAAAAGCAGCTGTTACTTTAAAAAGTTTCAGTTGCTTTTTTATTTTCTTATATTTAGATTTTATGGTTCACTTTCAACCAAAATCTATGCAAAAGTGTTTTTTTTACATCACTACTTTTTTTTTATTTGTCGCTTGTTCTTCTGACAAAACCTCTTTCTCCGAAGAAGACGGTCTTTCTGTTTTCAACGCCGATACACTTAAAAAGCATATTGCTGTATTAGCATCCGATGATTTCCTGGGCCGTAAGCCATTTACGGAAGGAGAAACCAAAACGGTTGCTTACCTACAAGAACAATTTAAACAAATGGGGTTAGAGCCAGGTAATGGAGAAAGCTTTATTCAAGACGTTCCCATGGCCAATATTTTGGCAACTGCCGCTCCTAGTATGCAAGTAAAATCTGCTAAAGGAACTTTTAATTTAAAAGCATTTGACGACTATATTATTTGGACAGATAAAACCGATTCAAGCATTAGTTTAAACAATGCAGAATTGGTTTTTGCAGGATATGGAGTAGTAGCTCCTGAATACAATTGGAATGATTATGCAGGCTTAGATGTGAAAGGTAAAGTGGTGATGGTAATGGTGAATGATCCAGGATTTTGGGTAGGGGATACTACACTTTTTAAAGGGAAAGCCATGACGTACTATGGTCGTTGGACGTATAAGTTTGAAGAAGCAGCAAGACAAGGTGCAAAAGGCTGTTTAATTATTCATAATACGGCAGCAGCAAGTTATCCCTTTAGTGTGCAACAAAATAGTTTTAATACCACTCGTTTAAAGTTAGACAATCGTGGGAAAAATATTCCCAATTGCGATGTGATCGGGTGGGTTCCTGAAAAAATTTCACACCAATTATTTGCAGCTGCTGGCTACGATTCTAGTTTATTGGTAAAAGCCAATCAGTCTGGTTTCAAAGCTATGCCATTGGGATTGCAGTTGAGTACCACCATGAAAGTAAAAGCAAGCTTTAATAAGTCGAGCAATGTAATTGCTAAAATAACTGGAACCAAACGACCTGAAGAAGTAATTATTTACACTGCACATTGGGATCACTTAGGTATTGGACGTCCAGATCAAACAGGAGACTCTATCTATAATGGGGCTTTAGACAATGCATCTGGTACAGCGGGTTTATTAGAAATGGCAAGGGTATTTAAAAATATGAAAGCAAAGCCAGAACGCACCATTGTGTTTTTAGCTGTTACAGCAGAAGAGCAGGGTTTATTGGGTTCTGCTTACTATGCAGAAAATCCTATTTATCCGGTTAATAAAACAGTTGCAAATATTAATATGGACGGACTCAATCGTTTTGACCCAACAAAAGACATGGTTGTAGTTGGTCAGGGGCAATCTGAGTTGGAAGATTATTTAAAAGAAGCCATTGAAAAAACAGGTGGATACCTTTCTTTTGATACCCATACCGAAGCTGGTTATTATTACAGATCAGATCATTTCAATTTTGCTAAAGTGGGTATCCCTGCTTTATTTGCCAATAATGGGGTAGACGTTGTAGGTAAAGGAAAAGAATATGGAGAAAAATTGGAAAATGAATATACTAGTAAAAATTATCA
>CALRUG020000138.1:0-8277 GCA_943371295.1 Synechococcus sp. UW140
AAATACCCAAACTAAATCTACAAAGTGCCAGTACAATCCTGCTTTCTCAATCATTAAGTAATGACCTCTCTCTTCAAACTTATTGGTCATTGCCATGATTAACATAATGATGTTGATAATCACTCCAGAGAATACGTGGAAACCATGGAACCCTGTTATGGTAAAGAAATAATTAGTGAAATTGGTTGAAGAAGCTGTTCCATCATGATTTAAAAATGGATTACTACCCCACCAAGCACCTTCATGGTGTAAGTGATTCCACTCCCATGCTTGACATGATAAGAATGCAATACCACCAATAATAGTCCAGATAAGATTCTTAACTACGCCTTTTTTATCCATATTATGACCTGCCTGTACTGCCAATACCATGGTTACAGAACTGATAATCAAAATAAAGGTCATGATACTTACAAACACCAAGGGGGCATTCATACCCTCAGGGGCAAATGGGAAACTCTTAAATACTTCGTTGGGGTCAGGCCATCCATTAGTAGAAAAACGAATAGTGCCGTATGAAATCAAAAATGCGCCAAAAGTAAAGGCATCACTCATGAGAAAATACCACATCATTACTTTGCCGTACTCTACGTTAAAGGGACTCTTACCTCCACCCCAAGATTTAGTGGTAGGTGCTGTTGCAGTTGTTGCCATGTTAAAGTAAAATTTCGTACACAAAAGTATTGGCTAGAGTTGAAAAAAGGTGCATAAAACACAACTTTTTTGTAATTAGCTAATCCAATTGTAAAAGATGAACAAATAAATCCAAAGTATATCTACAAAATGCCAGTAAGTACCCACCAATTCGATGGATAAGCTACTGTAATTTTTAACACTACTTACATAGGCTTTAATAAAAATCACCATCAAAGCAATTACGCCACCTAATACGTGTAGCATATGCAATCCGGTAATAACCAAAAGGAATGATGCCGCAGAATTGCTTCTGGCACCAACTAGGGCAATATTTCTGGCTTCTAAGTCCATAAAGCCCAAAATCTGTAATCCCATAAATAATAACCCTAGAACGGCAGTAACGGTAATCAACATCCGATATCGCGCCATTTCCCTGGCTTTAAAGGCCTTAATGGCTAAATGTATCGTAACGCTACTCAAAATGATTACCAACGTAGAATACATAAAAACAACTGGCAAATCAAATTCCAACCAACTGCTTTGATTCTTTTTTACAATATAGGCACTTGTTAAGCCTGCAAACATCATGATGATACTGCCCATGGCCACCCACAAAGTAAACTTGTGTGGGTGAATTCTTTTAGGCGCTTCATTTGCTATCGTACTCATTTATTTCAATTTAATTTGATTAATGATTCATCTTATCTGCCAACAAAGCGAGCAATACGATGGGTAAATAAATATAACTGCTGAACATGACCCTTCTTGCTGCTTTAACATCCATTTCTTTATATAATCGGGCGCTTTGAAATACCATAAATAAATTACATACCAACACAATCCACAAACTGGTGATTCCAGTTAAACCAATATAATAAGGAACCATACCAATTGGTATCATTAAAAAAGAATACATGATGGTTTGAATTGCAGTAAACTTTGTAGGTCCTTTATCAGCTGGAAGCAATTTAAAACCGGCTTTAGTGTAATCCGCATGTGCTACCCAAGCTATTGCCCAGAAATGGGGGAACTGCCATAAAAACTGCATGCCAAATAACACCCACCCACCTAAAGCAAAATCATCATTACCTGCTACCCATCCAATTAAACAAGGTAATGCCCCTGGCAATGCCCCAATTAACACCGCAATGGAATTTATTTTCTTTAATGGGGTGTAGATAAAAGCATACAAGAACAAACTGAACGCAGAAACCAAGGCAGAAGAGAAGTTAAAAAAATACCACATCATCCCAACCCCAACAATACCTGCAATCAGCGCAAATGTATATGCTTCATTCTGACTCATATTGCCACTGGCTACTGGACGATTAGACGTCCTTTTCATCATGGCATCAGTATCTTTTTCTACTGCTTGATTAATAGCATTGGCGCTACCTGTGATTAACATTCCTGCTAAGAACAACAATACAATCATATACCAGTCGTACTCAACTACTTTGGGTGCTAATAAGTAACAAATTACACAAGAGAACACTACTGTAAAACTCAAAGTAAACTTGATCAACAGCATATAGTCTTTCACTTTTGCTGCTAATGAAAAACTTTGGCTTTTTACCGTATGCTCACTGGATTTTGTCATTCCGTCGTTGTAGTTTAAAAACAATGCTCCCGTTATCCGGGAGCATTGAAGTATTTCAACTGAATAAAATTTACTCAGTAATAAGATTAATGACTGCTTTCGTCGGCTCCCACCGGTGTAGTCTGGGAAATAAATTCTTTTCCATCTTTACCGTAGTCATAAGCCCAACGATGTACTTCAGGGATTTCACCAACCCAGTTACCGTGACCAGGATTAATTGGAGCAGTCCACTCTAAAGTATTAGAACCATAAGGGTTTTGTGTAGTTACTTTTCTACCCTTGAAAATAGAATAGAAGAAGTTGAACAAGAACAACAACTGCGCAGCAAATACAATCATTGCAACAGTGCTAATGAATCTATTTAATTCAGCAAACTGCTTGAAGCTTTCCCAAACACTGTAGTCATAGTATCTTCTTGGCATACCTGCTAAACCTTGGTAGTGCATTGGCCAGAAGATCATGTATGCTCCAGCTAATGTAATCCAGAAGTGTAAGTAAGAAAGGGTATTGTTCATGTAACGACCGTACATTTTAGGGAACCAGTGGTAAATACCAGCAAACATTCCAAACATACTTGCAACACCCATTACAATGTGGAAGTGTGCAATTACAAAATACGTATCGTGTAAGTGAATATCTAAAGCAGAGTTTCCTAACCAGATTCCCGTTAATCCTCCAGAGATAAATAAGCTCACAAAACCAATAGAGAACATCATACCAGGAGTGAAGCGAATATTACCTCTCCATAATGTAGTTAACCAGTTGAACACTTTAATTGCAGAAGGAACCGCAATTAATAAAGTAAGTAATACAAACACTGAACCAAGGAATGGATTCAATCCTGTTACGAACATATGGTGTGCCCAAACCAAGAAAGCTAATATGGCAATCGCAAACAATGATCCAACCATGGCCATATAACCAAAGATGGGTTTGCGAGAGTTTACAGAAAGAATTTCAGAAGCCATACCCATTGCTGGTAAAAGAATGATATACACTTCAGGGTGTCCTAAGAACCAAAATAAGTGCTGATAAAGGATAGCGCTACCGCCTTCGTTAGGCAATGCTCCAACACCGTTGATGAAAATATCAGATAAATAGAAACTTGTTCCGAAGTTTCTATCAAAAATTAATAAGATAAATCCAGAGAACAATACAGGGAATGATAATACGCCTAATACTGCAGTGAAGAACAAGGCCCAGATGGTTAAAGGCAAACGAGTCATACTCATTCCCTTTGTACGCATGTTCAAAATAGTAGCGATATAGTTTAAACCTCCTAATAAAGAAGAAACCACAAATAATGCCATGGCAATCAACCATAAATCCATACCTGTTCCAGAACCTGGAGATGCAGAAGCCAACGCACTTAATGGAGGATAAGCGGTCCATCCACCACTGAATGGTCCAAACTCAACAAACATAGAAGACAGCATCACTATGCTAGCTGCAAAGAAGAACCAATAGCTCAACATATTCATGAATGGAGATGCCATATCCCTTGCTCCAATTTGCAATGGAATTAAGAAGTTAGCAAAAGTTCCACTCAAGCCTGCAGTTAATACAAAGAATACCAATACAGTACCGTGTGTAGTAACCAACGCATAGTAAGCATCTGGGGTTATTTTACCACCTTCAGCCCATTTACCTAAAATATCTTCTAAGAAAGGAAAGCTCGCTTCAGGATAGCCTAATTGTAAACGGAAAAGTACACTCATTAAACCACCCAATACTGCCCAAACCATACCTGTAATTAGGAATTGCTTGGCAATCATTTTATGGTCCATGCTAAAGACATACTTAGAAATAAATGTCTCATGGTGATGCTCATGATGATGATCACCATGCGCTTCGTGATGTAAACCTGCTCCAGCAGGTGCGTGCAATACGGCTTCGTTACTCATACACTGATTCTTTATTAGTTATTACAACCTTGTTAATACTTGGTTGTTGGTTGTTCTATAATTTGGCGGTAACTTTTGATGCTAGTTCAACAGGCTTAGCAACTAATTTTACCGTATCTTTTTTTGCGTTAGCTGGATCCTTGTCAGGGAATGCGGTATAGTAATAAGGAGACTGACCCGCCATTTTAGCGTCATACTCAGCCTGATCTAATACTTCAATAATCCCTTTCATTGAGTAGTGGCTATTTCCACACATTTGGTCGCAGCTGATTTCGAATTGGAAATCTGGATTTCCTGTTTTCTCTTTCATTTCTTTTGTAGTGTACTTAGGTGTAAACCACATAGTAGTAGGAATACCAGGAACTGCGTCCATCTTCATTCTAAAATGAGATAAACCCACATCATGAATCACATCTCTAGATCCAATAATTAATTTTACTGGACGACCTTTTACCAAATACATGGTTTGCTCCATTACTAAATCATCATGAGTCAACTGATCATCCCATATTAATCCTAATGAGTTAGACGCGTTGTCAATATTCTTGTAGTACTTTTTACCAAAAGCGCCGTCTTTACCTGGATAGCGGAAAATCCATCCAAATTGCTTACCTGTAACTTCTACTACCATTGCTTCTTTTGGAGGCTCACCAGTAAATAAAAACCAGTTTCTCAATCCAATAACAACTAGAACGGTTAAAACGATCGCTGGAATTACGGTCCAGATAGCTTCTAATTTATTGCTGTGTGCAAAGAAGACCACTTTTCTATTATCGCTTTCTTGGTATTTATACGCAAACCAAAATAAAACGATTTGTGTTCCCACGAATACAAAACCAGTTACAGCTAATGTTAACCATAACATAGAATCTACACGCTCTCCTTCTACACTGGCTGAACCTTGAGGCAACAATGTTTTGTCGTATAAAACTTCATTGCAGTACCAAACTCCAATTAGTCCTAATACTAAAAACACAACCATCAGAAATCCATTAATCTTGTTGTTCTGCTTGCGGCTATGCTCTTCCCCTTTCAAAATTGCCACATACTCACTTGCCTTAGAGATCTGAAAGATCACTACAAAAATGAGTAACGATACCGCGGTGATTAATAAAGCTGTCATAATGCTGTATATATATTATCTAATGTCTAACAAATTTTAAATTAATCGTGTTCACTATACTTGGTGAATTACACTTTCTTTAAGGTATGGATGGTATTTAGCTATCAAAGGCTTTTTAGACAATGCTGTTCCAACAAATAGAATCATTGCACCAACAAAGAAAGCTAAGATGCCGAAATCTAACCAACCTAATGAAACATGTTCTTTCATCAAAGAGCCCATTACCATTTGATAAAAATCTATCCAGTGACCAAAGATGATTAAAACTGCCATAAAAGTTACCAATGTGTAATTTCTTTTAGCTGAACGCTTCATCAGAATCAACAAAGGACATAAGAAGTTTACAATCAAATTAAAGAAGAAAATTCCTTTATATGCGCCTTGTGTTCTGTGTTTGAAGTAAACCGTTTCTTCAGGAATATTTGCGTACCAAATCAACATGTACTGAGAGAACCATAAATAAGTCCAGAAGATAGAGAAGGCAAACATGAATTTACCAATATCATGTAGATGCTCTTGGCTGGTTAACTCTAAATAACCCTTATTTTTTAAGTAGATAACCCAAAGTGCAATCAAAGACATACCTGCTACAAATGAGCTTACAAAAGTGTACCAGCTATACATGGTAGAATACCAGTGTGCGTCAATACTCATCATCCATAACCAAGGAACAGTAGATCCAACAGTTAAACCAAACCATACAGTGAACATAGCTGTTCTAACCGTACCTCTATGAATGAACTTTTCGCTGGTTTCACGATCCATAGGACCCGCATCAGCTTCATCGTTTAATTTGCGAATTCTCCAACCTAAGAAGCTCCATAGTGCAATGGTTAAAGTGGTCCAGATTACGAAGAATGTAGGATTTAAGAAGCCTGCTTTTCCTTTTAAGATTGGATCAGCTGCAACAGCTTCCGTATCTAACCAATGGTAAATATGGTGTTTGTGTCCAAATACAATGTATAATAACACTGCAAATGTAATTGCACCAAAAATAGGTACCAATGTAGAAATGGCTTCAGGAATACGACGGAAGGTTTGAGTGAACCCCGCTTGCGCCAAAGTAGTAACAGAAATAAAGAACATGCTGGCATTACAAATTAATGTCCAGAAGATTGTATTGTACATAAGCGTTCCCCAGAAATGCACTTGCTCGTGCTCATCGGAACTAAAACCTTTGGTGAACATTCCATACAGTAATGCAGCCAAGCCCAAGCCGATTAAGGCGTAAGACCAGGTTTTCATTTTTCCGGGAACTTCAAATTGTGTTCTTAAAGATGCCATTGTTACTCTTTTAGTTCAGTTAGTATTGATCCTATTAGCAGGACCATTTGCTAAATTTATTTTGTTGTTGCTGTTGCATCTGCTGCCGGAGCAGGAGCTGCTTTCGCTTTGCTAGATTGTTGTTTTGCCTTGATATAAGCAATTACTTTCCAACGTTGTTTACGGCTTAACTGAGAAGCATAAGATCCCATCAAGTTTTTACCATAAGCAACAGAATAAAACATTTGACCAGCAGGCATTGCTTCATACTTAGCGTCTCCTACCAAAGCAGCAGGTTTTGCAGCATAAGGTCCAGCTCCATCTTTATACAAAGGGCCATTTCCATTCAACTTATCTCCATGACAAATACCACAGTTGATTAAATACAAACGCTCTGCTTCTTCCATATCTGTTTTACTCAAAGTATCATATGGATTAGGAACAGCTTTGGATGCAATGTAATTAGTTGTATCCCCTGGCTTGTCCATTGGAATATGGAAAGGCATATCTTCTTCGCGAGAAATAGTGCCAGCAACAGGACGACTATTATAATTAATTCCTTTCTCAGCCAAATTACTATGGTCTGCATAAGACTCGTAGGCACGGCTGTATGCCATATCTGGCATATAAATAGATCCCGGTGTACGCTTAACATCGCTACAAGCAGTTAATGCAACTACTGCAGTTAAAGAAGCTATGATTAATGTATTCTTCATGATTCGTTAATTCTAAGTGTTCTACAATTAAGCGGCAACAATTTGTTTTTCTTCAAAAGGCATTTCATCCTTATCGTATCTACCTAACCACCAACCATCTTCAGCAACTTCTACTTTGGTTTCTAATGCACCATTGCTTTGTAAAAATGCTTGTAAATCATCGGTATTGGTTTTGTCGGTACACTCAATTACCATTACAAAAAGATCATCCGTTGCACGAGCATGAAAATGATGCTTCTTTACAAACGGAGCCAATTGACATAAGTAGCAGAAGGTTAGTACCATTCCTACCGCAGCAAATAATACTGTTAACTCAAACATGATTGGAATCCAAGCTGGCAAAGCAAAGTGTGGCTTACCACCAATGTTTAGAGGCCAATCTTTGGTAAATATCCAACTGATAGAACTTAACGCAGTAGCTGTACCAGTAATACCATAAATGAATCCTGCAGTGTGTAAGCTGGTTTCACGCAAACCCATTGCATGGTCTAGACCATGAACGGCAAATGGCGTGTAAACATCATGGATCTTGTATCCTGCAGTACGTACTTTTTTTACTGCTGGAAATAAAACTGCTTCGTCATCAAAACAGCCTACTACAAATTTCTTTTTTGCCATACTTTATTTTTTGTCTGCAAATGCATCGCAGCAATCGCAGTAAATAATTTTAATCTTATACCAAGTGCTTCACCTCCTCAAACTACTAGTGGTGAGCATGCTCATGTACGAACTCTTCTAACTTTTGTTCTTCTATATTAGCCATTTGATTTTTATATCCTTCACCAGTAGTTTTCAATACATACTTAATTTCTGCGATTGCAATTACAGGGAAATATTTAGCGAATAAGAAGAAGCAAGTAAAGAATAATCCGAATGTTCCAGCATAGAAACCGATTTCCCAAATAGTTGGGCTATAGTATACAGACCAGCTAGAAGGTAAGTAATCACGATATAAAGAAGTTACAATGATTACGAAACGCTCGAACCACATACCAATGTTTACAATGATACTCATGAATAACGTAA
Source organism: Synechococcus sp. UW140 (assembly GCA_943371295.1). Lineage (GTDB taxonomy): Bacteria > Bacteroidota > Bacteroidia > Chitinophagales > Chitinophagaceae > Sediminibacterium. The sequence goes on from CALRUG020000138.1 coordinate 8,269, forward strand.
CAAAAATGT
>CALRUG020000139.1:0-8276 GCA_943371295.1 Synechococcus sp. UW140
CGTAAAATGGTATAAAGAGAAAGGGGGTGAAAAAGCTATTTTGGCACAAAAAATTGCTTTGGCAGATCCATTTTTTACAAGGTATTTATTTGATTTAAAAACAAGAAAACCCTTGTGGAATGAAATATTTGGTGTGTACCCAGCAAGACCAGGCGATATTAAAAAAGGAATTACTTCTTTGCCCGGGGCATTAATGCGGGTTGAAATGTATAATTACGCCAATAACCTTACTACCATTGGTATAGTAGATATATTTACGATGAAATTGGTTAGTGCCGATCATTATCCAGATACACAGCCTGATATACCGAAGTCATTGATTCAATTGGCTGAACAAATAGCTATGAATGCTCCCGAAGTAGAAAAAGCATTGGGATATAAACCCAATGCCAATAAGCCCATTATGAGTAGTACAAAAACTGCTTTAAATAGAACAAAATGTGAACGCTCTCAACATTTATGTGTTGCTCCAACATTTGTTCAGGGTAATAGGGCTCTGTGGGCAATTGTTGATTTGACAGATAATCGGTTGGTAGGATTGAGGTGGACCAATACAGGCACAGACGCTGCAGTTGTAACAGAGCGTAAATTGCAAAATGAAACAGTAGCAGATTGTTATTGTGAGAAAATAAATTCCATTAGTAAATATGGTTGGAATATGGATTATTTGCTAACTGCATCTGATGGATTGCAAATCAGTAATGTTAGTTTCAATCAAAAGAGAATATTAAATAGCGCCAAACTAGTTGACTGGCATGTAAGTTATTCAGGAACAGATGGGTTTGGTTACAGTGACGCAGTTGGCTGCCCTATTTATAGTCAGGCTGCAGTTGTGGCTACTGATCCACCTAAAGTAGCAGAAATAATAGAAGGGGACTCCATTGTTGGGTTTATGCTTGAACAAAAATTCTTTTCAGAATTATGGCCTGGACCTTGTAATTATAGCTATTCACAGCGTTATTTTTTTTATAACGATGGAAGGTTTAGAATTACCTGTGCCAGCATTGGAAGAGGATGTGGTAACAATGGAACCTATCGGCCTGTATTCAGGATTTCATTTGCTGGTAACGAACAAAATTTTTATGAGTATGAGCAAGAAGGATGGAAACAATGGACAAATGAAAAATGGCAATTACAAAAACCCTCAACCCAATATGATGCGAATGGATTCCAGTATAAAATCAGTTTAGATAAAACGATTACCTATTTGCTGGAACCAGGAAAAGGTCAGTTTAATGATGGCGGAAAAGGGGATAATGCTTATTTATATCTAACCAAAAACCACTTGAATAAAGATGAAGGCGAAACAGATTTGGTAACGATAGGACCTTGTTGCAATACCAATCATGAACAAGGGCCTGAAAAATTTATCAATTCAATTCCTGAAAGTACAGTTAATACCGATTTGGTTTTATGGTATGTGCCCCAAATGAAAAACGACGATAGACCAGGGTCTAAATATTGTTGGGCAGAAACCTATTATGAGAATGGGGTGTATAAAATAAAAGCATATCCCTGTTTTGCTGGTCCCATGTTTGTTCCCCAAAAATAACCTATATTGAAACCTGATAGTATGGAAAAAAAGATTCAAACAATGATTGCTGATGATCATCCGCTTTTCGTAGAAGGGCTAAAGATGATTTTAAGTAGCAACGATCTTTTGCAGATTGCAGGTATTGCAAACGATGGTAAGCAGCTTTTATATTTGCTTACACAACAACCAAATATAGACCTCATATTACTCGACGTAAATATGCCTAACCTAAATGGCTTGGATACCATTAAATATATCAAACAATCATTTGGGTCTTCAAAAGTACTAATGCTTTCAGCGTATAGTGATGAAAAAGTAGTGGAGCAAGCCAAGAAAGCAGGTGCAGATGGATATGTTTTAAAGAATAGTAGTAAAGATGAATTGATGAAAGCCATTATGGATGTGGTGAATGGAAAAACGCACTTTGATCTGCAAAATGAACCCAACCATGAAGATGCGTTCAAAAAAATGGATATTTTTTTACGCAAGTACAATCTTACCAAAAGAGAAAAAGAAATTTTATTGTACTTAAAGCAAACCTATACGAACCAACAAATTGCAGATACTTTGCATTTAAGTATTTACACTGTTGAAACACACAGAAAAAATATAATGCAAAAGCTGCAGTTGAGTTCCCCTGCAGCTTTAGTAAAATTTTTGGTTGAATTTAATATCTAATATTAATTCATAATTATTCTGTTGGTGCCATATTTAACACCAGCTCCTTCCACAGAAATCATATATACTCCAGCAGCAGGTTTTGAGTTCAATTGTACAGGCACAACATTGTCACCTTTTATTGCTTGAACCACTTTGCTAAAGACCGTTTTGCCTGTAGCTGCATCAATAAGACGTAGTGTAACTGCGGCATCAATATCAGAACGGAATGTTGCACTGAACTTACCATTGGTAGCAGGGTTAGGGAAAATATGAATTTTTTCTTGTTTTAAGTTTTCAAGGTATTCTTTTGGTTTTTTAGAGAAGAAAATATCAGCAATTGCTCCATCAATAGTGGTGCTTACGCCAGATGTATTTTCAAAGGCAAAAACAACTGTTGTAATATCGTTCGCATTTATTTTCTCCAATGGATCTTCTCCAGTAAAGTCAGACAAATTGATGGTATAGTCTTTCAAATCTTTACCAATTGGTAAAACATAACTGAATTGCTGTGCAAAACTTTTAATTGAATATTTTACCAAAGTGATCTTTAAACTTGCACCTTCTCCTTTGGCTTTAAAACTCATGGTTTTGTATTCAGAAAGGTCTTGCATTGCAGCTGCTCCTCTAAGCAACTTGTATGCTGAGATATAACTGTCTGTTTTTGCTTTAAACTGAACATCCCTAAATACTGGATAAGTATCTGCAAAATTTCTGGCAGTATCATTGGTAATACTATAAGACTCAACAACTGTTTTTGTAGAGTCAAAATCTAAATCCCAACTACCATCACTCATATACACCACATCTTGTAATTTGCCATTGATGTACATAGAGATTAGGCTTTCATGAGTATCATTCATTGGGAAGGATACATTTGTTTTTCCATTAGGGTTCAATGTTAATGGAATAATGCGTTTGGTTTCTAATTGAGATAGTTCATTGTATTTTTCTTCTACTTCAAAATAAGCAGTGGTTGCACTTGTTTCGTTTTCTACCAATAAGTTTACTTTAAGACCGTCTCTATTACCATATCGAATATAGGTGCTTGGCAAATTAGTGGGAGGTGCAATGGGTTCAACAGGCATAATTGCAGTTAGTTTGTCTAACACGTTTAATGCCATATCAATACATAAATATGGTGCAACTCCCCAAACTTGGTAGTTATACATGGTATCTTCTCCAACAAAATCGGCATTTAACCAGTTGCTTTGGAAAGAGAATGTATTTCTTCCTGCTTTTTTACCAATAGAGAAGCTCATTGAGTATTCAATATTACCATTCTCTTGCTTTAATTCGTATCGTGTAAATACGAGGTCTCTCAACTTGAATTGGTCCATATTTAATAAAACAGCACCTTTCAGTCTATCGCAAATAGGTTTAGTATGATCGTAAACGTCTCCCAATGTTTTGGTAGCGAATGCTACCGCTTTACAAGTATCATTTTCAGTAAAGTCGATTGCTCTAACTTCTACCGCGTTAGTGATACCAGGAATATCTGTAGGGGTGCTAACAAATGCAGTATACGCTCCTTCAGGAATTCTATCTGGCATTACATCAGCAAGTGTTAATTCTCTTTTTAAAGATGTGCTACGAATTTGGTTGTGATTTAAATCTAACTTTTCCATTCGAGCATAATCAACAGGTCCGTTGTTACCCTCTTTTAATTTATTCATTACACGCTTGGCAATTTTATTACCCAAGCCTTTGCTTTCTAAACCGCCTGTATTGCCTGAAAATGAAACACCACCATCTTCTGTAAAAATGGGAATAGAGTCTAATTTTTCAGTACACAAAATAGGGTTAACTGTTGCGTAGAAAAGTAAGTCATTAAAGTCTTGATCGCAATCGTTTCTGTCTCTTAAAATATCTTCAAATCCAATTACTAATCTGTTGGTCATTGTATCTCGTACAATAACTGTATGTTGTTTTAACGAATCATTGTTCTCCGGATTAAATGTTGGATTGGAATATACTTTCCAGTTACCTTGTTTTACATCGGTACCATCCCAGCCATCTGAAATCAAAACAAATCCGATTTCAGTATTTGCAGGAAAGTTGCCTAAATACACTTTGTCACCAGCAACTAAAGAACCACCAAAGCCTTGCTTTGAAGCATTGGGAAAAATAATCGTAATATCTTTATTTTTCGGAGCTGTAGTAGGAGGGTTGCCTTTAGTGAAAGTGTAATAACCTAATGCATTTCTATAAGATGCACCTTCATCAACAAAAGTAATCCATACATCAGATGGACAATTAACACCAATCGTCTTTACTCTCTCACTTGAAATTAATAAAGGGTTGTAAACTGGAACTGGTCTGTATTCTGGTAAAGTGATTTCAATCAATGTTCTAAAGAAGGGGCTTACACTGTCTCTAGGGGTTACCAAATAATTGGGTAAACCGCTGGAATTGTACGTGCCCATATAGGTATAATTCTGAGCTTGAACCTGCTGGGCACCTGCAAACAGGAACAAAGCAATTACAAAGGATAGGATAAAGCGGTTCATAGCTAATAGAGTTTAAAGTAAAATTACTGTATATCGTTGCATTCAATATCCTAATAACGTGCCAAAGGCCTAAAAACGTATTAAATACCAACTAATTTGTATGTATTTTTTATGGAAAACTTCATTCGGACACATTGTCTTCGTTTTGTACCTTCGCAGCATCATGGAAATCACCGTAAAAACAGCCCAGCAGTTGAGATTAACTGCAGACGAATTTGAGTTGATAAAGCAAAAATTGGGCCGCACCCCCAATTTTACAGAGCTCTGTGCTTTTAGTGGCATGTGGAGCGAGCATTGTAGTTATAAAAATTCTATAAAGTGGCTAAAAACCCTTCCGAGGGATGGGGGAAGAATGTTGGTGGCCGCAGGGGAAGAAAATGCTGGCCTCATGGACATGGGCAATGGCTTTGGCGTAGTATTTAAAATTGAGAGCCATAATCACCCCAGTGCTATTGAACCTTTTCAAGGAGCTGCCACTGGAGTTGGTGGTATTCAACGTGATATTTTTACCATGGGCGCAAGACCAATAGCTTCATTAAATAGTTTGCGTTTTGGTAATTTAAAGGATAAAAAAACACAACACTTACTAGCTGGAGTTGTCAAAGGAATTGGCCATTACGGAAATTGCTTTGGTGTACCAACTGTAGGTGGCGAAGTTTATTTTGAAGACTGCTATCATACCAATCCTCTAGTAAATGCTATGAGTGTTGGAATTATGCAAGCCAATAAAATGGTTAGTGCAACAGCAAAAGGTACAGGAAACCCTGTGATTTATGTAGGAAGCGCTACTGGAAAAGATGGTATTGGCGGCGCAAGCTTTGCAAGCGCCGATATCACCCATGATTCGGTTCAAGAATTACCAGCTGTTCAAGTAGGTGATCCATTTCAAGAGAAAAAATTATTAGAAGCCTGTCTAGAAGTTTTAGAAACAGGAGCAGTTGTAGGTATGCAGGATATGGGTGCAGCAGGCATTATTTGTTCTACTGCAGAAATGAGTGCGAAGGGTGAAGTAGGCATGCATATTGATTTAGAAAAAGTACCCACTCGTCAGCAGAATATGAAAGCTTGGGAACTCTTGTTAAGTGAGAGCCAAGAACGTATGTTAATGGTGGTTGAAAAAGGAAGAGAAGCAGAAGTAGTAGCTGTTTTTGAAAAATGGGATTTGAGCGCTAGTACCATTGGACATGTAACAGATGATGGCTTATTAAATTTCCATATGAATGGAGAATTAGAAGCAAGTATTCCCGCTTACGAATTAGTATTAGGTGGAGGCGCTCCTCAATATACCAGAGAATATTCAGAGCCTAAATACTTTGAAAAAATAAATGCATTTGATGCAACTGTATTAGCAGATGTACAAGACCTGAAAGCTACCGCCGAGGCTTTGATCACCCTACCCAATATCGCTAGCAAAAGATGGGTATACACCCAATATGATAGCATGGTTGGTGCGGCAAATACTAGTACCAATAGTCCTAGTGATGCTTCGGTTGTATTGGCAAAAGGAACGGGTAAAGCTTTAGCAATTACCGTTGATTGTAATAGCAAATATGTTTTTGCAAACCCATATATTGGTGGAATGATTGCAGTGGCTGAAGCTGCAAGAAATATAGTTTGTAGTGGTGGAGAGCCAATTGGTGTTACCAACTGTTTAAATTTTGGTAATCCATACGATCCAGAAGTTTATTTTCAATTTGTTCATGCTGTAACAGGTATGGGTGATGCTTGTAAAAAATTCAATACACCTGTTACAGGGGGTAACGTAAGTTTTTATAACCAAAATCCAGATGGTCCTGTTTACCCAACTCCAACTATAGGTATGGTGGGTATTTTAGATAATATTAATCAAAAAATGACCATGCATTTTAAAGATGCAGGAGACATTATTGTATTAATAGGAGCGCAGCACAATGATATTGCTTCAAGTGAATACTTGCATAAACTAAAAGGAGTTCACTATTCTCCTGCACCATATTTTAATTTGGATGAGGAATACAATACGCAGCAATTGGTGAGTAAGCTAATCAAAAACAAAAAAATTAAAAGTGCACATGATATCAGTGAGGGTGGATTAATGATCACTTTACTAGAAAGCGGTTTTAGCGGTGGCAAAGGTTTTAGTGTAAACCCAACTGTTGATATTAGGCAAGATGCATATTGGTTTGGAGAAGCACAAGGACGTGTAGTAATTACTGTTGCTGCTAGTGATTGGGGTGCCGTTCATGCTGCCGCAACTGCTGAAGGTATTGCTGTTACTCAATTAGGAACAGTAACTACCAATCAAGTAGAAGTAGCAGGAAATAACTGGGGCTCAATTGATGAATGGAAAAATAAGTACGATACAGCAATTGAAAAGTTGATTCAGTAATATGAGCAAAGACCTGCATATTTTAGTTTCTGGAGCAGCTGGTTTTATTGGCAGTTGTATGGTTCAATTCTTAAATGAACAAGGGTATCAAAATCTATATTTAGTTGACGATTTTGGAGTTGAAGAGAAAAGAAATAATTGGCAGAATAAGCAATTTATCAGCATCATTGAGCGCTATAATTTATTGGATTGGTTAAACCAGCACCAACCATCTTTGGATATGGTTATTCACTTAGGTGCAAGAACCGATACTACAGAATTTGATTATGCCATTCACGAGGAGCTCAACTTAGAATATTCTAAAGATGTTTGGAATTATTGTTGCATTCATTCAATTCCCCTCGTTTATGCTTCAAGTGCAGCAACTTACGGCGGAGGTGAACACGGATACAATGATGACCATGCAATTGTGAATCAGTTAACTCCTTTGAATCCATATGGAGTAAGTAAAAATGAATTTGATAAATGGGCTTTGCAACAACATACTCAACCTCCTTCTTGGACGGGGTTAAAGTTTTTCAATGTATATGGTCCTAATGAAGCACATAAGAAAAGAATGGCTTCCGTTATTTTTCATTCCTTTCATCAAATTAAAAGCCATGGAGTAGTAAAATTATTTAAAAGTCATCAACCAGCTTTTAAAGATGGTGAACAGCTTCGAGATTTTGTATATGTAAAAGATGTAGTTGCTGTGATTCTGTGGATGATGGAGGAAATGGTACAAGCAAAATGGTCTCCCAATAAAAATGGTTTATATAATTTAGGAACAGGCAAAGCAAGAACTTTTATTGATTTGGTTAATGCCACTTTTGCTGGGATGGATATTGCTCCCCATATTGAGTTCATTGATATGCCATTAGACATAAGAGATAAATACCAATATTTTACAGAAGCTAATATGAGTAAACTGCAAAATGCAGGATATACAAAGCCCTTTTATTCTTTGGAAGAAGGAGTGGATGATTATGTGCGAAAGTATTTGATTAACAACCAGTATTACTAAAAATAAAAAGAGGCAGCTTAATCAAACTGCCTCTTTTCTTTTATAAGCTTTATCAATTTTATAAACGCGCTTTTAAAAATTCAATGGTCTTTTTGTGTGCATCTTCTGTAGCTTCTTTGTTAAAAGAAGGATTACTTGGATTGGCAAAACCATGGTTGGCCTCATAACGGTGCAGGGTTAATTTTTTTCCAGCAGCTGCCATAT
>CALRUG020000140.1:0-8243 GCA_943371295.1 Synechococcus sp. UW140
TTTCACCAATTATTTCACCTACCCCTAAAAATTCAAGGGTATAAGATTTTGTATTTTCTTCTGTAATTGTACATTTCATGATTCCTTCTTTGATGACATATATGTACTTACTTGTTTTTCCTTGTTCTACCAGTGTTTTATTTTTCTTCAAGGAAATAATTTCTATATGCTGCGGTTCTTTATGAAATTGATTATCTAGAAACTTGAGTAATTGTGTATTTGTCAGAATCATGAGACAAATGTCCTATTTATTTTAAAATGATGGCAATAGCTTTGTTGCTATAAAAGTGATGTATGAACGCCAAACGTTTACTAATTCTTATTTTTATGGGTACTTTAAACTATGCAATTGCGCAAAATGCATATACCAGTTTACCAAAAGTTGAATTGCATTTGCATTTAGATTGTTCATTGAGTTTTGAATGTGTTAAGCAATTAAAGCCAAAAATTACCCAAGAGGAATACAATGAATCTTTTATAGCGCCACCAAAATGTACTGACTTAGCCGATTATATAACAAGAGCAATCAAGGGATTTGAATTGATGCAGACCAAAGAGCAATTGAGAATAGTAACATTAGATTTATTCAAACAGCTTAAAAGAGATAATATCGTCTATGCAGAAATTAGATTTGCACCTTTGCAGCATACCATGAGAGGATTAACACCCACAGAAGTTGTGGAAACAGTTAATTCTGCAACCGAAGAAGGGGTAAAAGAATATGGCGTAGAGGCAGGAATCATTTTATGCACTTTAAGGCATTATAGTGAAGCCCAAAGTATGGAAACTGCAGAGTTGGTAAAAAAGTTTAAAGGGACACTTGTAGTTGGATTTGATATTGCTGCTGACGAGGCCGGTTTCCCAATCAATAACCATATTAAGGCATTTGATTTTGCTAATCAGAATAATATAAAATGCACTGCACATGCAGGAGAAGCAAAGGGTGCAGAAAGTGTATGGGAGACATTAAAACAGTTTAAACCATTAAGAATAGGACACGGAGTTAGAAGTGTAGAAGACATCAATCTATTGAATTATTTAAAAAAGAAGGATATACATCTTGAAGTTTGTCCTACAAGTAATGTTCAAACAAATGTGGTAGATAAAATTGAAAATCACCCAATTAATCAAATATACAATCATGGTGTTTCAATGAGTGTGAATACTGATGCAAAAACTATTTCAAATGTTACGCTAAGCTCAGAATACCAACTGTTAAATCAAGTTTTCAAATGGGATTTAGCAAATTTTAAAAAATGTAATTTGGAAGCAATCAAGCATTCATTTGCTTCAGATAAGGTTAAGAGAAAGATTTCTAAATTAATACAAGCTTCTTACTAATATTTCCTACTAAACAAGTATTTCAGCGGATGATGGGATGCTTTAATTATTTTTTGTTTAGTTATATTTCATGTGTCTTTCAAAAACTTGCGAGAACGAGCATTTCAGGATTGCTCTACGGTAATTAATAATGCATTGAGAGTTAATTATAAAGCAATACTGGGCAGCGAGTGAAGCAAGTTTTTGAAAGAAACAAAAAAAGTAGTGAATGAACTAATTAAAGCATCCCCTCATCCGCAAAACTGAAATACCCTTCATGACTCACAATAATATGATCAGTGACGATGATGTCTAAAAAAGCAGCGGCATTTTTTATTTTACGGGTCAACATTTCGTCGGCTTGACTGGGTTTTAGGTTGCCGCTGGGATGGTTATGACATAGAATAATTCCTGTGGCATTGTTCTCTAAAGCCCGCTTTAAAATGATGCGGGGGTCTGCCACGGTGCCGGTGATTCCACCTTCACTTACAATTTCAAAATGGATGATTCGGTTGGCCCTATTCAAGAGCACAATTGCAAATACTTCTCTTTGTAAATATTGCATGCTGGCTTGCAAATAGGAAGCCACGTCTTTGCTGCTGCTGACTTGTTTTTTCTGGATAGTGTCCGACTGTCTACGGATACCCAATTCAAGGGAAGCCGCAATGGCAATGGCTTTGGCTTCGCCTAAACCTTTTATTTTGAGATTGACCATTTCTTTTACACTGAGTGTAGCCAACTTATGTAAGTTGTTTTCGGTGGCATTTAATAAGTGCTTGGCAATATCATTGGCACTTAAAAAAGCATTGCCCGAATTAATTAAAATGGTGAGTAATTCGGCATTCGTTAAAGCCGCAGATCCTTTCTGCATCAGCTTCTTACGGGGTTGGTCATCCACCGCCCAATCCTTAATAGAAAATTTCCTCATATTATAAACATTAGTTAAATCAAAATACAAAAACCATTTTGAATTAAATACCTTTGCGGCTTACCCACAATCATATGAATCCTTCTGTTAAAATTTTTTCTGGTACAGGTTCGCAAAAATTGGCCGAGAAAATAGCGCAACGCTTTGGGGCCACCATCGGTAAAATCAATATCCAAAAATTCAGTGACGGCGAGTTTCAACCCGTATTTTTAGAGAGTATCCGTGGAGATTATGTTTTTTTAGTGCAAAGCACGTATGCTCCCACCGATAACTTGATGGAATTATTGTTGATGATTGATGCAGCCAAAAGAGCAAGTGCTTACAAAGTCATTGCCGTTATTCCTTATTATGGATTTGCCCGTCAAGACCGCAAAGACAAGCCAAGGGTAGCGATTGGAGCTAAATTGATAGCTACATTATTAGAAGCCGCAGGTGCAGATAGAATCATTACGATGGATTTGCACGCGGCCCAAATTCAAGGCTTCTTTGATGTGCCAGTGGACCACTTAGATAGTTCAGCGATTTTTATCCCCTATATAGAGCAATTAAAGCTGGAAAACCTCGCTTTTGCGGCACCGGACGTAGGTAGTACCAACCGTGTACGTGAAATCGCCAGCTATTTTAACGCCGAAATGGTGATTTGCGATAAACACCGCAAAAGAGCCAATGAAATTGCTAGTATGGTGGTGATTGGAGACGTGGCAGGAAAAGACATTGTGTTGGTAGATGATATCTGCGACACAGGCGGAACCCTAGCTAAAGCGGCGGGCTTGCTCAAAGAAAAAGGTGCCAGAAGCGTTCGGGCATTGATCACACACCCTGTTTTAAGCGGAAACGCCTATGAAAACATCGAAAATAGTGTGTTGGAAGAGCTAGTCGTATGCGATACCATCCCATTAAGGAAGGAATCGTCCAAGATTAAAGCCATTTCAGTGGCTGATTTGTTTGCCATAGCTATCAGGAATGCCTATGAAAACAAGAGTATTACCAGTCTTTTCATTCATTCTCAGTTAAAAGGGCGTAATAAGTAAGATTTTCCTTACTTTTGCCGTCCAAAAAATAAATACAATGAATACAATTACAATCGAAGGTGTTCTGAGGACCGAACATGGCAAAAAAGCCGCCCGCCAGATTCGCTCTCAAGAAAACGTGCCAGGTGTAATTTACGGGGGTGCGGAGGAGATTAATTTCTATGCTCCAGCTAAGGCATTTAAGCCATTAGTATACACTGGTGAATTCCAATTGGCAGAAGTTTCAGTAGGTGGAAAAAAATACAAGTGTATTTTGAAAGACCTACAGTTTGATAAAGTTTCAGACAGCTTAATCCACGTAGACTTATTAGAATTAGTAGACAACAAAAAAGTAATTGCAACATTACCATTGAAGTTTACTGGTGTTTCTGTAGGTGTTAAAGGTGGTGGTAAGTTAGTAACCAAAATGAAGTCTTTAAAAATTAAAGCACTTCCTAAGGACTTAACTTCTACTATTGAAGTAGATATTACCAACTTAGAGTTGAACGGAAACATTCGTGTTGAAGACGTGAAAGCAGCAAATATTGAAATCATGAACTCACCACGTATTCCAATTGCATCAGTAGTGATGACTCGTCAGTTAAAGCAAGAAGAAGCAACAGCTGCGAAAGACGAGAAGAAGAAATAATTATCCAATTAAAGATAGTTCGGTCCCGATTGCTTGCAGTCGGGACTTTTTATTTGTGCAAGGGAACATTGAAAAAGAAAGTGCTGCCAATGCCCAATTCACTGATGGCCCAGATTTCTCCTTTGTTTTTATCTAAGAATTCTTTACACAACTTTAATCCTAACCCAGTACCTCTTTCCTTATCGGTACCATGGGTAGATTGAATGGCATCAGAAGTGAACAGCATATCCAATTGTTTTTGAGGCATACCCATGCCCGTATCTCTGATGGCAATGGTCAATTCTTTGTTGTTGGTGGAATGATTAAAAACGATAGTATGTTTTTTATTACTGAACTTGATGGCATTCGATAATAAATTTCGCACTACTAGTTTTAAGTGATCGGGATCCATCCAAACCGTTTCATCAAAGGGTTGGAACTGAATTTGCAATTCCTTGGCCTGCCACTGTTGTTTGAGTAGATCAATCACTTCTTGAATAATGATAGATGAACTTACAGCTTGTGGTTTAGTAATAATCCCATTTAATTGACTCTGACTCCAAGTAAGCAAGTTGTTCATATTGTCTTGCAACTGGTCAATCTGTTTGGTAAAATGGTGGGAGAGGTCGTGAAATTCTTCTTTAGAAATATAATCTCTGTTTACTAAATCTAAAGTGCTTTTTAATTGCGCAATGGGAGAACGAAGGTCGTGTGCAATAATGGAGAATAATTTTTCCTTGGTTTTATTGAGGGCTTCTAATTCAGTGTTTTTTTCTTCAATAGCTTTTTGAGCAGCCATTTGTTCAAACTTAAAATATTGCAACGCAACAATAAACGAAATCAGCGCACAAGCCACATTAAATAGCACCCTGCCTTCTGAAAGCGCATCGTTCATGGCGGGGTTAAAAGCAGCGTCGTACCTGATCCAAAAGAAACAAAAAGCGTTGATGGCGGTAATAAAAACAATGAATCTTTTTTCGGTATAATAAATGATGGCTACAATAATATTGACCAACAGTAATAACTCGTTCCCATTCCTGAATAGCAAACACTGAGCAGTAAAAACAACAGTGGTAACGATGATCACAATAAAACGCGCAAGCTGAAATTTCTGTCTAAACTGGGTAACCAGAATCAATATGCCCCCAACAAATAAGGTGAAATTCATTGAAGACAGTAAAAGCTTTCCGTCTAAAAAATTGACAATAGAGAAATAAAGAAACAGCGGCAATCCTCCTCCAATGACTAAATTGGTAACCTGGGTCTTTTTCTTTTCTAAATATTCCAGGTCTTCGGTAACGCCAATATTGGCTAAGGCATTCCAGAGTTTAATAATAAAGCTGATCACTAAGAGGGTTATTAATCTATTCAAATATACCATTAAGCCGTTATATAGACAATTTGGAATTGGCTAACAAGCTTACAGCAATTACTTTTGCAAAGAATGAACAAGTTTTTAATAATCGGCTTAGGAAATATAGGAGAGGAGTATAAACATACCCGCCATAATATTGGCTTTGATGTATTGGATGCATTTGTGCGCAAGCACAATGGATTTTTTAAGAACGACCGCTTGGCCGATATAGCCGAAGTGAAGTGGAAGGGTAAGACTTTTATCTGTATAAAGCCTACCACTTATATGAACCTGAGTGGGCGGGCATTTAAATACTGGCTAGACAAAGAGAAAATCGAAATCCCCCAAACCTTAACCATCGTAGACGACCTGGCATTGCCATTAAATAAATTGCGTTTAAGGGGATCGGGGTCCGATGCAGGGCATAATGGCCTAAAAGATATTCAACTGATACTCGGTACCGATCAATACCCCAAACTACGATTTGGGATTGGCAATAATTTTCCTAAAGGGAGACAGGTAGACTTTGTTTTGGGCAAATGGTTGGCCGAAGAACAGTATATGGTGAACCAAAAAATAGTCGCTTGCGGAGACATTATTGAATCATTTGCAGCCATTGGGTTAGAAAAAACCATGAATATGGCAAATAATTTGAGCTTTACATAATAAAGGCCCCTCTTTCATAGTTATTAGTGTTGGAACATAATGAGCTGTACTATGAAAATATTTTGCGTTGGCCGAAATTATGCCGATCATGCAAAAGAACTTGGCAACGCCGTACCGGAGGAGCCGGTGATTTTCATGAAACCTAAGACTGCGTTATTGCAGCCCAATACACCATTCTATTACCCCGAGTTTTCGAACGAATTACACTACGAAGTAGAACTGATTTTGCGCGTAGCAAAAAACGGAAAATATATACCTGAAAACCAAGCCAGTAAATACTATGACGCCATTTCGGTGGGCATTGATTTTACAGCAAGAGATGTACAAGCCAATTTAAAAAAGAAAGGACTACCCTGGGAGAAAGCCAAAGCATGGGACAATTCAGCCATAGCAGGAAATTGGATTTTGTTATCCAATGAAATGTTGGCCAACCCCATCCATTTCTCCTTAAATAAGAATGGAGAGCAAGTTCAGTTGGGCGATACCCGCGATATGATCTTTTCATTTGACCATATTGTTTCGCATATATCACAGTATTTCTCCTTGAATATAGGCGACATGATTTATACAGGAACACCGGCAGGAGTGGGAGAGTGTGTGTCAGGAGATGTATTGACTGGTTATTTGGAAACGCAAAAAATGTTTGAACTCGAAATTAAATAATGTTAACACCCAGCATATTATTACAGGCCTATAAACTCATGATGACTGCAAAGTCTATGAATGAGACCTACGATGCCAATCGTGCGGTTTGTAAGTATGTGCATTCCACTTCCAGAGGGCATGAAGCCATACAATTGGCTACTGGCCTACAATTGGAGCCATGTGATTGGGTGAGCCCCTATTATAGAGACGACAGCTTAATGCTGGCAGTAGGCTTTACTCCCTACGAATTAATGTTACAATTATTGGCGAAGCAAGACGACCCATTCTCAGGAGGACGCTCTTATTATTGTCATCCGAGCAGCAAAGACGAAACCAGACCATCCATCATACACCAAAGTAGTGCAACCGGCATGCAAGCCATACCCACTACGGGATTGGCGCAAGGGGTGCAACATTTAGAAAAGAATTTACCAGGCCGACTGCGTAAATCGGCCGATGGAAAATCACCCGTAGTAGTATGTTCATTGGGAGATGGCTGTATGAGTGAAGGAGAAGTGAGTGAGGCATTGCAGTTTGCGGTATTAAAGCAATTGCCGATTGTTTATTTAGTGCAAGACAACCAGTGGAGCATTAGTGCCACGGCGGATGAAATAAGAACCATGAATGCCTATGAATATGCATGTGGTTTTAAGGGATTGAAGCGGATGCAAGTGGATGGCAGCGATTTCATGCGTTGCTTTGAAACCATGGAGCAGGCCGTGAACTATGCCAGGAACGAGCGCAAACCCGTATTGGTACATGCTAAAGTGCCCTTGTTAGGACACCATACCAGTGGCGTAAGAAAAGAATTTTACCGCAGCCGCGAAGACTTATTAAAACACGGCTTATACGATCCACTCCCTAAATTAAGATTACTCTTAACAGGGGTAGGCTTCACCGATTCAGAAATTAATCAGATAGAAGCAGACGCATTGGATTTGGTATTGGAAGATTTTAAAAGAGCCCAAGCTGCAGCAGAACCAGATATCAGATCGGTGGAAGAACATGTATTTGTACCCACACCGGTAAGAGAAGAAAAAGGAGAGCGAATGCCAAAGGGAGCAGAGCGCATACTCATGGTAGACGCGGCTTTGCACGCCATAGACGAATTGATGGAAGAACACGAAGAAGCCATATTATATGGCCAAGACGTGGGCGGAAGATTGGGCGGAGTATTTAGAGAAGCAGCCACACTCGCAGAAAAATACGGAGAGAACCGAGTATTCAACACAGCCATACAAGAAGCATATATCATTGGATCAACCGTGGGCTTATCGGCCATGGGCATGAAACCAATAGTAGAAATACAGTTTGGCGATTATATTTATCCGGGCTTTAACCAGTTGGTAACCGAAGTGTCGAAGTCCTGCTATTTATCGAACGGAAAATATCCCGTGCAAATGTTGCTGCGCGTGCCAGTCGGCGCATACGGCGGCGGTGGACCTTACCATAGCGGGAGCATTGAAAGTACCTTGTTAAGCATCAAAGGAATTAAAGTTGTGTATCCATCTAATGCGGCTGATATGAAGGGGTTGATGAAAGCCGCCTTCTTAGATCCAAACCCCGTTATCATGCTGGAGCACAAAGGACTGTACTGGAGCAAAGTACCCGGCACAGACGAAGCCCGCACGACAGAGCCATCCAAAGATTATATTTTACCATTAGGTAAAGCCAATATCATATTACCCGCCA
>CALRUG020000141.1:0-8237 GCA_943371295.1 Synechococcus sp. UW140
CCATTAATAGCGTGGAAAGCATATTGAAATTCATCTTCGGGGTATCATAAACAATTCCATCCCTTTCATAAGCCACTTCCCCAGCTACTACTTTTTTGGTAGTTGCTCTTATTTTTTCAACAATGCTTTGTTCATTATACCCTTTGGCTATTTTATTGGCTTCCTCAAAACTTTTATAATCACCTTTCCAGCCATATTTGAAGCTATACCAATATAGGGTTTTAAATATCGGAGGAACAAATTGTTTAAGAAGATAGTGCATAATATTCCATAAAAATAGTATATCAAATCCTATCTTAAAAATAAATTAAATTTTTTTTAGCTATTAAACACCCAATTAAAATCCAGCAACAGAATCATCTCCTCGTCTATCCGCAGCGGCTTCCCTTAATTTGTTGGGCAAAATTCTAATTCCATCCGTTCTGCCTATGCTACTTCGGTCTTTAAGGGTATAACCCATTTTTTGTAAAGCTTCTTTGGTCTTAAGATTAAAATTGGATTCAATCAATACTTCATCGGGTAACCATTGGTGATGAAATTTAGGGAGGTCAATTGCATCTCCAATTTTCATATTGAAATCGATGATGTTAACAAGTGCCTGATATACCGAAGTAGGAATGGTTGTTCCACCTGGTGTTCCAATAACGATATATGGTTTTTTATTTTTTAATACTAAAGTTGGAGTCATTGAACTCAACATTCTTTTTCCTGGCACAATTGAATTCGCTTCTCCACCAACAGCACCAAACATATTGGGAACCCCTGGCTTAATACTAAAATCATCCATTTCATTATTAAGTAAAAATCCTGCACCACCCACTACCACTTTAGAACCATAACTTCCGTTTAAAGTGGTGGTTACAGAAACCACATTTCCTGCAGCATCCACTACACTTAAATGGGTTGTTTCCTCACTCTCTTTAATGATACCTGCATTGATTTCTTTACTAGAACCTGCTTTGTCGGGGCTATAATCACTCATTCTTTGTGCTAAATATGCTTCACTAATCATTGTCTTAACAGGAACCTTCCAAAAATCGGGATCTCCCATATGTTCAGCTCTATCTGCAAATGCCCTGCGTTCTGCTTCAATCATAAGTTGTACAGATTGCGTTGATTGAAATCCCATTTTAGAAACAGGGTATTTCTCAATCATTTTCATCATTTGGGCCAATAAGATTCCTCCACTGCTGGGGGGAGCAAAACTGACTACTTCGTGGCCCCTGTAATTGAATACAATCGGTTCTCTTAGTTTAGCTGTATAATTTTTTAAATCTGCGTGTGAAATAATACCTCTTCCTCTTTCCATTTCAGCAACAATCAGGTCTGCTGTTTTACCACCATAAAATCCCAGTGCGCCTTCTTTTTGAATTCGCTCTAAAGTAGATGCTAATTCTTTTTGAATTAAAGTGTCTCCTACTCTCCATCGATTGGGTCTATAAAAAGCTGTTGGTTGGGTACTGAATCTTGCAATGGCGTCTTTAATGCTATTTATACTAGCTGCTTCTTTTTCAGTTAAAACAAACCCTTTGGCCGCAATATCTATTGCAGGTTGAATAAGTACTTCAAACGGCAGCTTTGCATATGCATGTGAGGCAAATAATCCAGCAATGGTGCCGGGAATACCGGAAGCTAAATGACCATGCTGAGATAAATTCAATTGAGCATTTCCATTTTTGTCTAGATACATATCTCTAGAACCTTTTTCTGGTGCGGCTTCTCTGTAATCAATACCAATTAATTCTCCATTGGTTTTTCTGGCCAATAAAAAACCACCCCCACCAATATTGCCTGCATTGGGGAACACAACTGCTAAAACCAATTGAGTTGCAATGGCTGCATCAAATGCATTGCCACCTTTCTTCATAATAGCTGCACCAACCATGCTCGCAAGTGGATGCGCACTGCTTACTGCCGCTTGTTTAAACTCGGCTCTTTTTACAACAGTATAATGATATGGATCAATCTCCTTATTGGGTCCTACAATAGAAGCAATTTGCTGCCCGTTTGTTTGTAATATGGTTCCCAACAAACCGAAACCTATTAAATATTTTCTCATACGGTAATTTACATTTTTTATCGGGTTTTCATTGGCTTTCTTCCTATTTTCATGCTTCATTAATGAACATATGAAGAAATTATTAGTAGGAATTTTAGGACTTGGATTTTCATTGGCAACTATTGCACAATCTGTACCAAGCCCCGAACAATTTTTGGGGTATAAAGTGGGCACCCGTTTTACCCGTCACCATCGTATAGTGGACTATGTTAAAACAGTGGCTAGTGCAAGACCTGATATGGTTAAAGTAGAAAAATATGGAGAAACCAACGAAGGCCGAGAACTGATGTTGGCTTTTGTTAGTACGCCAGAAAATATGCAGAAGCTAGAGCAAATAAGAATAAACAATTTGCGTATGGCTGGTTTAGCTAAAGATAAATCAGCTCCTCAAACCGAAAATGCACCAGCCATTGTTTGGTTGAGTTATAATGTACATGGCAATGAAGCATCTTCTTCAGAAGCTTTTTTGTTAACCATCCATGCGTTAACAGATCCATCCAACACACAAACTAAAGAGTGGTTAAAAAATACGGTAGTAGTATTAGATCCTTGTATTAATCCGGATGGAAGAGACCGATATATAAACTGGTATAATTCAGTGGTTGGAAAAAATTATAATGCGGATCCTGCATCAAGAGAACATGCCGAACCATGGCCTGGAGGAAGAAGCAATCATTATAATTTTGATTTGAATAGAGATTGGGCTTGGCAAACACAGGTAGAGACACAACAACGTATAAAAAAATACCAAGAGTGGATGCCTCAAATTCATGTAGACTACCATGAGCAGGGTTTTAATGAACCTTATTATTTTGCACCTGCGGCGGAACCAATCCACGAAGTGATAACGCCTTGGCAGCGGGATTTTCAAGTAATGATTGGCCGCAACCATGCTAAGTATTTTGATCAGAATAATTGGTTGTTTTTTACCAAGGAAAGATTTGATTTATTATACCCCTCTTATGGGGATACTTACCCAGTGTACAATGGTGCAATTGGGATGACTTATGAGCAAGGCGGTATTAGAGCAGGATTGGGTATTTTAAATGAAGACAATGACACTTTAACCTTGGTAGATCGAGCAGCTCATCATTTTACAACAGGATTGTCTACCATTGAAATTGCATCAAAAAATAAAGGCAAATTATTGACTGAGTTTAAACAATTTTTTGACGACAGTAGAGCAGGGAAAATAGGGGAATATAAAACCTATGTGTTCACTGCAAAAGATGAAAACAAAATAGCGGCCTTAAAAAAATTGCTTAGTCAAAATGGAATTGAATATGGTGTTTTGAATAGCAAAACATTTAGAGGCTTCAATTATTTTACAGGTAAAGACGATGCATTTACCGATGAAGGAAATCATATTGCTGTTAGTTCTTATCAACCAAGAGCGGTTATGGCAAAAGTATTATTAGAACCAAGAACAGTTGTTACCGATTCAAATACCTATGATATTACTGCATGGGCAGCTTCATACGCTTATGGTATTAAAGGATATGCGGTAAAAGAAAAACTCTCTGTAAATCCAGAATCAGCAGGAACTTCAGTTATCGCAATTAACAGCAACTATGGTGCATTGGTACCTTATACTTCATTTAATAGTGCTAAAGTATTGGCTTATTTATTGAAGAATGGAGTGAAAGTTCGTTTTGTTGAAAAGCCATTTACCTATAAAAATAAAAATTATGATAGAGGAACATTGGTGGTTTTAAAAACCAGTAACCAACAAAATTGGTTAACGGTGTTAAACAATGCATGTTCACAGTTTAATGTGCAGGCTGATGCTGTAGAAACAGGCTTTATGGATAAAGGCTCAGACTTTGGGTCTCCAGATATCAAAAATATTTCATCCACACCTAAAGTGGCTATGTTAACTGGAGAACAAAGTTCTTCTTTAGCAGCAGGGGAGGTTTGGCATTATTTTGATAAAATTCTAGAATATCCAATCACTTTATTAAATGCGGTGGATATTGCTCGATACAATTTGAAAAATTATGATGTTTTAATCATTCCTGATGGTAATTACAGAAGTTTAGGAGAGAAAGCGACTGCGGATAAATTAAAAGATTTTGTTCGTGGTGGTGGTAAGATAATTGCTTTAGAAAATGCAATGGCATCAATGAGCAGATCAGATTGGGGTATTAAATTAAAAGAACCTAAGACAGATAAAGCCGAAGACACTGTAAAGAAATATGCTAACCGTGAAATGGATTATATAACCAATTCTATTCCTGGAGCCATTTACAAAGTAGATTTAGATAATACACATCCTTTGGCTTTTGGATACCCTGATTTTTATTTCACACTTAAACAAGATGGCAACGTGTATGAAATGATGAAAGATGGTTGGAATGTAGGAACGATTAAAAAAGATGCTTATATAACTGGTTTTGCAGGAGCAAAATTAAAACCCAATTTAAACAATGGAATGTTATTCGGAGTTCAAGATATGGGCGCTGGAACAGTTGTATATATTTCTGAAGATCCTTTATTCCGAAACTTCTGGGAAAATGGCTATTTATTAATCGCCAATGCGGTTTTTTTAGCAGGTAAGTAATTGCTTTCCAAGATTAGAAAGATAAATATTCAATAAATAGAAAGGGTTAAGGGCTGCTCATTTTGCAATCCTTAACCCTTTTTCTATTAAGATTCATGAATCCCTATATTAATAGGGGTATTCAACTATTATTAGATTTTGATATTCAATGCCAACATAAAGTTTCTTCCAGCCATTGGGTAATAAAAATTCTCTGTAATTACCCCACCACCTGCAAAATAACTAAAGGTATATCCATTGGGTTCATACTTTTTATTGTATAAGTTATTGAGTTGAAAAATTAATTGTGCTTCTTTTAATATTTTATTTTTAATGGTATAAATAGCTCTAAGGTCTTGCGTAAAAAATCCATTTAGTTTTCTCTGTTCATTTTGGGTATTATCTAAGTATTGTTTACTAACCCATTTGTTTAATACGCTCAATTCTAGTTGCTGTATAGGGGTAAAATTGATACCCATTGCAGCTACTAGTGTAGGTGAAAAAGAAATGTCTTTATTGCGGTGTTCAAAACTTAATTGACCGCCATTGTCATAATCATCAATATACTCAGTAAATGCTTTGATTTTGTTTTTACTGAGGCTAATATTACCGTTGATATTGAGCCAATTTTTTACAACTGCAGCTGCTTGTATTTCTATTCCTGCTCTATAACTATTGGGTATATTGGTTCTCGTATATGCACCCACATCGTTAATAGCTCCAGTTAAAACCAACTGGTTATTGTACTTCATATAATAAGCCGTTAGGCCAAATGAAAACCTGCTGTTTTTCTGTTCTATCCCTAGTTCCCAATCATGTAAGGTTTCATGGGTAGGTTGATTTAATTGACTGGCTTGAAAATCGTCTCTATTGGGTTCTTTTCGAGCTATGGCATAGCTGATATAACCACTCCAATTGTTTTTGTTATAGGCAATACCTGCTTTTGGATTAAAGAAAGTGAATGATCTACTAATGTTCAACGTTGGGTTATCACTAAATCCATTCATGGTATGTTTCACGGTCCTCAATTGAAGATCGGTGAATAAAGAAATATTTTTTGCAATACTATACTGCCATTTTGCATAAATATTGGCATCGTTCTTTGTTGCTGGTAAATCATAGTATTTATATCCTGTTGGTACTGTTCCAACTTCTATAAATGGAATGGTACCAAAGTGGCTTCCCTTATATGTAGACCAACCTCCCCCCAATGTAAATTCCTGCTTATTTTTCTTGAATTGTAAAGAAATAATCTGACCATAAAAATCATTATCCAACCAACGCTGTCTTACCAAATTGGTTCTTGTGATGGTGTTTCCAGCTACAATAACATTGGGAAGTCCGTATCTAGAAAAACGTTGGTCTGCTTTATATTCTTCATAATAACCATTTCCTTTTGTTAAAAAGAATGCAGTATTAAATGACCAATAATCGTTGATGGCCGTATTATAGAATAATTGGTAATGCGTTTGTGTATAGTTATCGGTTTGGTTTTCATAAGGGCTACCAGCTTTTTCTGTGCCTGCAGGATTATTGGTGCGATCGGTTTTTAATAAACTTTCTGCCACACCGTACCATGCTTGATAGGTTTTTTCTTTTCCGGAAAATACATTCAATCGAAGGGATGATTTTTTATTCAAATAAGCTGCGCTTACATAAAATGATTTTAGGTCACTATTTGCCCTATCTATGAATCCATCACTGGTAATTTTGCTCACTCTAGCGTCAATGGTAAAATGGTTACCAATTAATCCTGAACCTACTTTGATGGTATTTTTAATCGTGTTAAATGAGCCAACACTATTATTGAATTCGGTATATGCTTTACTATTAAATTCATTGGTGCTCATATTGAGTGTGGCACCAAATGAGCTGGCTCCGTTAGAAGAAGTTCCTGCTCCCCTTTGAATTTGTATACTATTTACAGAGGAAGAAAAGTCAGGTAGGTTTACAAAAAAAGTACCCATACTTTCTGCGTCATTATAAGGGATACCATTCAGCGTTACATTTATTCTCGTGGCATCGGTTCCTCTAATCCTAATGCCTGTATATCCTATGCCGTTTCCAGCATCTGCATTGATGACCACTGCTGGTGTTTGGTTCAATAAAAAAGGGATATCGGTTCCCAGATTCATTTTGGCAATAGCCGTTTTATTCAAGTTGGTTTTGGTAAATGGAGAACGGTCACTTGCCCTGATGGCTTTAACTTCTAGTGGTTGAAGAAATAATTGATAGGGTTTTAATTCAATGATATGTACTTTATCCAACTGGGTGGGTATGGTAAAAATACCGTTCTCAAAACCTACACTGCTGATATTTATACTACCCGTTTTGGGTACCTGTACAGTAAATAATCCTTGCTCATTGGCACTGATTTGCCGATTACCAATGGAAATAGTTGCCCCTGCAATTGGATGGCCACTTCCTTTTTCTACTACTTGGCCTTTGAAAATGTTGGAACTTGTTTGTGCAGCTACCAGTAAGCTTAATAGCATGATGGCTGTTGTTCCCATAATTTTTTTCATTTTTTAAATGGTTTTAAAAATTAAATAATGGGAACAGGGAAATGCAATAGGAGAGGTATCCGAAAAATGTATCACCTTCCCTTCGCAGGAATTACCCTGTTCAGGTTCAACGGGTATTTCTCAGCCGAATAATTGGTGTATTCAGCACCCCGAGGACAGCGCAAAACTAGTTATTTCTTTTTTATCTAGGGTGTAACTTTTAACTTGTTCAATCGTTTTAATAAAAAATCTCGCTATGAAGAAACAAATTCTACTCATCATAAGTGCTTTCGTCTTTGCAACAGGTTTTGCTCAAGAGGAGAAAAAATTAGTATTTGATGCAAATGCGCAGGAGCGTAAAGTGGGCCCTTTCAATGCTATTGAAATTTCTGGCGCCATCAACCTTTATTTATCTCAAGGAAAAGAAGAAGCAGTAGCAGTAAGTTCAAGTGAGCCCGAATTGTTGGAAAAAATAAAAACCGTTGTAAGAAACAATACTTTATATATCTCCTTAGATACAAAGGGAATGAGCTGGAAAAGCTGGGGCAACAATCAAATTAAAGCCTATGTTACTTTTACCGACTTAATAAAATTAGAAGCTTCAGGGGCTTGCAATATCAAATCGGCAGGCAAAATGAAACTCGATGATGTAAAAGTGGAATTATCTGGAGCCAGTGATTTTAATGGGGAGATTGAAGCTGGAAATATTAGAATCGATTTGAGCGGTGCTTCACAAGTAAGTTTAAAGGGAACAGCAGATAAAGCAACCTATTTAGCAAGTGGAGCAAGTAGTATTAAAGCATTTGAATTCGCAACTAATTTTTGCAAGATTGATGCAAGCGGTGCTTCTTCTGTTCGGGTTTTAGCGAATAAAGAAATTAGCGCAGAAGCAAGTGGGGCAAGCAGTATACAATATAAAGGTGAAGCAATGATTAAAGATTTTAACAGCAGCGGTGCTTCTTCCGTTAAGCGAAAAACAGATTAAGACTTAAATAATATTTGGTTGCTAAGCTTCTAAAACCTACTTTTGCAACCCATTACATCGCGAGATAGAGCAGCGGTAGCTCGTCGGGCTCATAACCCGAAGGTCGGAGGTTCGATCCCTCCTCTCGCAACAGCTTAAAGGCCCTTATGG
>CALRUG020000142.1:0-8007 GCA_943371295.1 Synechococcus sp. UW140
AAAATTATCAAATGGCATAAGAACCAAGCATCTACAGAAACCTTTTATCTAAAAAATATGCTTTTAGATTCTTTAAAAAATCCAACCCTCTCCAATTTAATAAACGAGAACAGTATTTTACTAAAGGATCCAGAACCAGGATTGGTATTAAACAAAAAAAGCCCCGAATAATTCGGAGCTTTTAAAAGCTGTAGGGGGAGGGATCGAACCTCCACGAGGCAGTTAGCTATAGCGCAAAGTTCAGTGGTCGACCCTGGTCGTACAAGTATTGCTACTTGAACGGCTCTACACTACGTTTATTCTGTTATCCTCACCCCCGAGACAAGAGGGCATGTCTGCCAAAAGTTTCATCACCCCACAGTAAAAAAGAACTAATTTGTTACTTTGATAAATCAAAATTAAGATAAACTTTGTTTAATTAGTTATTTTTCAAACATTTTTAATAAATTATAGAAATTATTCAAATATTAAGGTATATATTTGAATAATATTAAAATAAACAAGCAAAAATGCCTAATAAATTAAATCTTGACAAACTCGATTTTCAAATAATCCAAGAAATGATGGAAGATGCAGAGATTTCCTATGCCGATTTGGGCAAGAAATTATTTGTTTCAGGAGGCACCATCCATGTTCGCATCAAGAAATTAGAAGAACTCAAAGTAGTAAAAGGCAAAAGATTATCAGTAGACCTGAAATCACTGGGCTATGATGTAATTGCATTTATAGGGATTTATTTAGAAAAAAGTTCTTTGTATGATTCCGTTGCAAAGGAGTTGAAAAAAATCAAACAGATTGTTCGTTTAAATTATACCACAGGCAATTACAGCATGTTTGCAGAAATTGTATGCAAAGACATACAAGAATTGCGCTTTGTATTGCACGACGAATTACAAAAAATAAAAGGAATTGAAAGAACAGAAACTTTTATTTCATTAGAAGAAAGTTTAGATAGAAATGTAGTGGTAAGCCCACTCTAAAAAAATAAGTATGACCAATTTTAATATAGCTGAATTAACGAATGCGCTGTTTAATCGCTGGAAATTTATTCTAGTGTTCACCACTGCTTCCGTAATAATTGCAATGGGAGCCATCTTCTTGATTACCCCCAAATATACCGCCACTACCAAACTTTTACCGGGCAATGCAGTATTGGCCGATAAAGCGCGATTATTTAACAACGAAATTCAACACCTCTATTCTTTTTTTGGTTCTGGAGACGACTTAGACAGATTGATGAGTATGGCCAGCATGGATACCAGCATCAAGCAAGTGATTCAGGCATTTAATTTGACCAACTACTACCAAATAAAGGAACAAGATGCTGGAATAGGGATGTATAAAACCATTCGAGCATTTAAAAAAGACCTTACACTGGTTAAAACGGTAAATAATGAATTAGAAATTTCCTATGCACACCAAAGCAAGGATACGGCTGCTGCCATTGTCAATTTTATGACAGACCAACTTGCAAAAAAAATGAAAACGATTTGGCAAGAGCAATATGAAAAAATAGGCCAGCAATTAGACAGCAGTATTGCAACCATCTCCAATGATTACAAAAACCTTACAACTAATTCTTCAACGGATGATGCGATAAACAAAACAAAAATGGATGCCATATTGAGCCAATTAGCACAGTTCAATAAAATGAGCATCGAAACAAAAATGGCCATAGCAACTACACCTGAAGCATTGATTGTTTTAGAAAAAGCAAGTATCCCTGCAAAAGTGAGTTGGCCCAATAAAGCAATTGTTTTACCAGTTGCCGCATTATTGGGATTCATCTTTAGTGTTTGTTTGGTCTTAATTAGTGCCCAACCAAGTCGTTTCTAAATGCAAGCCTTTTTACAAACAAAACAATTTTCCTGGTTAGCCATTGGCAGTTTTTTTATTTGTGGATTATGGTCGCTGCTGATGCAAGAACCCTATTGGTTAGCCATTCCTTTTATCCTTATTGCAGCCATACCCATCTTTAATTGGATGGTGACTAAAACGGAGCATGTATATTGGCTATTACTTATTACTCTTCCCCTATCAACCGAATTTAATTTCACCCCGTCATTGGGTTTAGATCTTCCCGACGAACCCTTACTGATTATTTTATCGATTGCTGTAATCACAAGTATATTATATCAACCATCTCAATTCAAATTCATATTTGCTTCGCCCATTTTCAGGTGGATCATAGCCCTCACAATTTGGATGCTCATCAGTTTATGCTATGCACCCAACCAATGGTTGGCACTCAAGTTTATGCTAGCCAAGACCTGGTATATTCTACCAATGGTAATACTGACCTCATTGATACATCAACGTTCAAGCAATTTTAGAAAGACTGCAATTTATTTGTGCATACCATTAATCATTGTAGTAATACAAGTAATTATCAGACATGCGTTTTACGGATTTGATTTTGTGGCAATCAAAAAAACCATGGGACCTTTTTTTAGAAACCATGTAAACTATTCTGCCATGTTGGTTTGTTTGGTTCCAATAGGGATACTGTTATTAGCATCCACACAAAACAATCGCATAAAAAATATCATCCGAATTAGCCTTGGCATTGCAGTATTGGGTTTATTCTTTGCCTATTCAAGAGGCGCTTGGTTGGCTTTATTTGTTGGAATGATGGGATATTTTTTAATCAAGAAAAATATACTTGGCAAAACCATATTAGTTGGCATTATGACCATTTCAATAGGACTAATTGTATTGGTCAATAATAATAGTTTCATGCAATTTGCGCCTGAACACGATGAAACCATTTTCCATGAAAATTTTTCGGAACATTTAAATGCCACTATTGGATTAAAAGATATATCCAATGCAGAACGTTTTCATAGATGGGTGGCTGGCATTAGAATGGTAGCTGAAAAACCTTGGACCGGATTTGGAGCAAATAGTTTTTATTCTAATTACCAACCTTATACGGCTTCTGCATTTAAAACATGGGTGAGCAATAATCCTGAACATTCAACGGTTCACAACTATTATTTGTTAATAGCTTTAGAGCAGGGCCTGCCTGCGTTGATTCTATTTGGAGGATTTTTTATTTACTTGTTATTACAAGCTCAACAACTTTACCATCAATTTCAACAACACTACTACAGACAAATTGCATTGAGCATAGGCGTTGTACTCATTATGATTGCATCGCTCAATTTTACTAGCGACTTAATAGAGACCGATAAAATTGGTGGTTTATTTTGGTTAGCAACTGGTTTATTGATCAGTTTGAAGTATCATGATCAAATAGAGAAAGAATCAGTAGCGATTTAAGCGGTATAATTTAGCCATTGACCGATTAAACATTGTTTTAATGAATAATTAAGGCTGCGGCGATAAACACTCTGCTAGTTTTGGTATCTAAGTATTGAAACAATCCAATTAACTATGCTCCGTCTGCTACTAACCCCCTTTATTTTAGCTGCTTTATTTATATATGCTTGGTTTCCTGAAAAACAGTCGGAAGAACTTTATTAACTCACTGTTCTGCTTTTCCATTGGTATTTTCCAAACTTACCTAACCACCCAGCAACTACAGTATATACTATATGAAATGGTTGCATAATTGGAAAAAACAACAATGCCTTTTCGAGTTTGAAAAATTTCGCTACCGGTAGTAAAAAGTATAGCTCTATCAAGGTTTTGACGGCAATAATCCAACTGGTCCAAATCAGGAGTTCAATAAAAAATACACCTCCCAGCAATCCTAAAAATAAACTCGCGTTGAACAAATAGACCAATAATAATACAAGGAATATTTTTTGATCTTTGTAACTATCAGCCTTGCTTGCCCAACGAATTCGCTGTTGAATAAATGATCCCCAATTAGGCATTGGTGCCGTTTGTACAATCATTTCATCGGAATACAAATAAGCCAATCTGTTCGGATACTGCTGTTTCATTTTATGCATCAAGAACATATCGTCTCCACTTGCTAAGTGATCAATCCCCTTAAACTTTCCCACTGCTTCAAATGCTTCCTTGCTGTAAGCCAAATTAGCTCCATTGCACATACTATGCGAACCGGCTGATACTGCGGCGGCTGTAATCCCCTGTAAACTCAAAAAATCCAATACCTGAAAAACACCGCTAAATTGATGATTGGGAGTAAACATCACAGGAGCTGCAATAAATACTGGATTATTTTCCAAGATCATTGCATTAAAATAGTTCAACCAATTGGGAGGAACCAAGCAATCCGCATCGGTTGTAACAATCCATGAGCCGGTTGATTTTTCTACCGCAATTTCAATCGCTTTTTTCTTGTAAGAATTAGTTGATTGACCACCTAAATAGTCTTTGAGATGAATCAACTGAATGGAAGGATTCTGTTTCGCAAGTTGCTCAACTAATAGTGGGGTATCATCCGTTGAATGATCATCTACCACGATGATTTCATACAAAGGATAAGACTGTGCTAGAATGCTTTGAATGCATTGTTCAATATTGGCCGATTCATTTCTTGCAGGGATAATAATGGAGAAAAATACCCAAGGCTCTACTGCATCAGGCATATGGAAGGGCTTTAATAAGTTGAACCAATACCGGTAAACCAGTATTAAACCGCAGTATAAAACAGCCAGCACTCCACTGATTAGCATGAACCAATACTCCATTCAGGCAAAGAAAATCAATCTTATTGAATCAAGACTTAGTTAAATATGGTCAGGCAATACAAAATGGCTCAAATTTTTTCAAATTATTCTTGGTAGTATGGAAGAAAGAAACCAATTTTGAATTAGTTGCATAACTAACTATATGCCAAACAACCATTTTAAAAGAGGAGAACTATACAGTGTCATCAATGGGATGGCTTCTACTGCTGTAGCCAGAAGGTTACAGAAGAATTTCCGCAATGCGGGATTGGAAATCACTATTGAACAATGGAGCGTACTGTATCATCTCTGGAAAGAAGATGGCTTAAGCCAGCAAGAACTTTGCACCCGCACATTTCGCGACAAACCCAGCATTACCAGACTGATTGATAATTTAGAAAAACAACACTTGGTTAAAAGAGTAGCATCACCAACGGATAGAAGAATCAATCTGGTTCAATTAACTGACGCTGCCAAAGACTTACAACAAATTACCATTGACTTGGCCAATCAAACCATGGCTGAAGCATTGGTGGGTGTAGATAAAAAAGATATAGAAACGGTAAAACAGGTATTTCAGAAGGTATATGATAACCTTACCTTAACACCCATAGAACAATTGAATTAAGAACTTTAACATACAAAACAATTAACGATGGAAGCCACAAACAAAACAAAAGCCCTCTTGGGTGGAGAATGGATCATCAAGGAAAGCAATCCTCATGAAACTTTCATTCCGGAAGATTTTAATGAAGAGCAGACCATGGTCATGGACATGTGCCATCAATTTTTAGATGCCGAAATTTTACCCATTGTAGATCGTATTGATAAGATGGAGCCAGGATTGGTAGCATCATTAATGCAAAAAGCAGGTGAGCAAGGATTGCTCTCTACTTCTTTTCCTGAAGAGTATGGTGGATTGGGCAAAGATTTCATCACTTCTACCATTGTGAACGAAGGAATGGGTGGTGGTTACTCTTTCTCTGTTGCCGTTGCAGCGCATACAGGTATTGGTTCTCTACCCATTTTATACTTTGGCACGGAAGAACAAAAACAAAAATATATTCCGAAGCTAGCTAGTGGAGAATGGAAGGGTGCATATGGATTAACAGAGCCGAACAGTGGTAGTGATGCATTGGGTGCAAAGACCACTGCTAAATTAAGTGAAGACGGAAAACATTATTTACTGAATGGTCAAAAATGTTGGATCACCAATGGTGGTTTTGCAGATGTGTTCACCGTATTTGCTAAAATTGATGGAGATAAATTCACTGCATTTATTATTGAGCGTGGTACAGAAGGATTTACCCAAGGACCTGAAGAACATAAAATGGGAATCAAGGGTTCTTCTACTGTTCAATTGTATTTCCAAGATTGTAAAGTGCCAGCAGAAAACGTTTTAGGTGAAATTGGCAAGGGACATATC
Organism: Synechococcus sp. UW140; assembly: GCA_943371295.1. Classification (GTDB taxonomy): domain Bacteria; phylum Bacteroidota; class Bacteroidia; order Chitinophagales; family Chitinophagaceae; genus Sediminibacterium. Next base: position 6,031 of record CALRUG020000142.1, read on the forward strand.
ATCGCTTTCAATATTCTAAATATTGGTCGTTTAAAATTATGTGCAGCAACATTGGGTGGTGCTAAAAAAGCAACAGATACTTCTGTTCAATATGCAAAAACCAGAGAGCAGTTTAAATTGCCGATTGCAAAGTTTGGCGCTATTCGTCATAAAATGGCTGAAATGGCGATCCGTCTTTGGGTTTGCGAATCTGCTTTATATCGCTCTGCTAAATGGATTGACGACAAAGAACATGAATTGGCTGCTAGTGGTAAATCTTTTGCTGAAGCGCTACTAGGTGCTGCAGAAGAATATGCTATTGAGTGTGCCATGCTAAAAGTATATGGTAGTGAAGTATTAGACTTTGTAGTTGACGAAGGCGTTCAAATACATGGTGGTAATGGATTCTCTGATGAATACGTTATTTCTAAAGCATACCGCGATAGCCGTATCAATAGAATTTATGAAGGCACCAACGAAATCAATCGTTTACTTACTGTAGACATGGTATTGAAGCGTGCCATGAAAGGCAAGCTAGACCTAATGGGACCTGCAATGTCTGTTCAAAAAGAATTGATGAGCATTCCCGATTTTGGTGCAGAAGAGGAAGGTACATATGCGAAAGAATTAAAAGCTATTGCCAACTTCAAGAAAGCCATTTTGATGGTAGCAGGTGCAGCTGTTCAAAAACTCATGATGCAATTAGATAAAGAGCAAGAAATCTTAATGAATATTGCTGATATGGCTATTGAAGTATTCCATGCGGAAAGTGCTTTACTACGTGTAATGAAATTGGCTTCTTTAAGAGGAGATGCTGCAGTAGCTACACAAAACGATATCATGCGTACTTACTTGTATGATGCGGCCGATCGCATTAATAAAGCTGGTAAAGATGCGTTGAATAGCTTTGCAGACGGAGACGAATTACGTATGATGCATATTGGATTAAAGCGCTTTACCAAAGTAGAGCCTTTCAATAGCAAAGATGCTCGCAGAAGAATTTCTGATCGATTAGTAGCCGATAACGGATATAAAATCTAAATCGTTCCAAATAACTAAAAACCCCGTCCTGATTTTTCAAGACGGGGTTTTTTATAGTATGATGTTGATTAGCGATTATTGTCTCGTGAATCAATTATCTGCGAATTTCTACCCTGGTTCCTACCGGCAATAAATCGAACAGTTCCTGTACATATTTATTTTTTGTACTTATGCATCCTTCGGTCCAATTTCGATATTGGTCTATGGCATAATCGTCATAAGGCACTGTACCATGAATTCCTATTTCTCCTCCAATTTTTGCATTAGGTGGAATAAGTCCTAAAGCTTTGCGCTGATTAAACTTAGCATAGCTTTCAGCAGTTGGATAATCAATAAGCATGAAACGCTCCCATTTTGCATGTTTGCGTTTACCTGAAATATGAAATACGCCTTCGGGTGTTCTTCTGTCTCCTTGGTATAATTTGTCTCCTAAATCTTTGCTTCCAAATACGACTGGATAAGAAGCCAGCCACTCACCATCTTGATCATAAATTTTTAATTCGTACTCGCTCTTAATAATGTATACCGAATAGGTATCCTTGTCTGCTTTTGCAGGATCAATTACCCGATGCTTTCTAAATGAAGTAGTAAGGGTAATGCCAGTTAAAAATATCGTCCAGTATAGTGCCCTTTTCATAATCTCTGATTAAGAAACGAAAATTAATCATTTGAATTGTGGAGCAAATGTTAATTCAAATTCACTTAACAAAGATAACTATTTGACACATTGATTACCAAGTGCTTAAGCGTACACCTACTGCAAAAGGAAACTGTTCCATTCGGGTAATATCTTTCTGCATTTTGTTTAAACTATAAGAGCCATATAAACGTACTGGTCCCAATCCCACTTCTCCAATAGCAGCTAAACGGAAGGGTTCCATATAAAAGTCTGCCTTCTCTTTTTGTTTACCTCTTTCGGCACTAATTTGTTTGTTGCTGCTAGAGATTAAATATCCC
>CALRUG020000143.1:0-7983 GCA_943371295.1 Synechococcus sp. UW140
TTCAAGGGAGTTCGAGGTTCGTATACCGCAATAAGCAAAATCCAAATGAATTCATTTCTGCTGGTTTAATTGGTGCTTATGATACCAATCCAATACATGTTGATGTCAATTTTGTGGATGGGTTTGAATTAGATATCACTGCATTTAAACAATGGCGCAATGGCGAATATGCCAATGCAAGTTTTGTTTTAGAAGATGGCAAATACATCTGTGGTGCAGAAGTGGAAAAAATGTCGAAGAGCAAATTCAATACAGTTAATCCAGATGTATTGGTAGAAAAATATGGTGCGGATACTTTCCGTATGTATGAAATGTTCTTAGGACCAGTAGACCAGAGCAAACCTTGGGATACCAAGGGTATTGAGGGCGTTCATCGTTTCTTGAAAAAACTTTGGCGCTTGTTTTATGACGAATTAAAAGGAAAGGTTTGGAACAACGACAGTCCTAATCCAGCAGAGCTGAAAGTATTGCACAAAACTATTTTGAAGATTCAGGAAGACACCGAAAGATTTAGTTTTAATACAGCAGTGAGTACTTTCATGATTTGTGTAAATGAATTGGCCGATTTAAAATGCAATAAGAAAGCCATTTTAGAACAAGTGCTCATTCTCTTAACGCCATACGCTCCACATATTAGTGAAGAGCTTTGGAACCAGTTGGGAAATGAAGGTTCTGTTTTAGATGCAACATTTCCAACATTTAATGCATCTTATGTACAAGAATCTACCAAAGACTATCCAGTAAGTATTAATGGTAGGGTAAGAACGAATATCAATTTGCCAATTGATATGGAGCAAGCAGAGGCAGAAAATATCGTGCTTGCGAATGAGTTGGTACAAAAATGGCTAGAAGGTAAACCGTTAAAGAAATTTATTTTTGTAAAAGGGAGAATGATCAATGTCGTTATATAAGTTTTTTTTGGGCTTAGCCCTTTGTACAATACTTGGGGTTAATGCTCAGGATGCCGTAGTGCCATCCCCTAAAAAAACCTTTAAAAATTTTATTAATCCAGATTCATTGCCTTTGATGAATTTGCGAATCGTGCCCATTCCTATTCTTACTTCTACCCCTGAAACAGGTGTTCGATTTGGGGGTGCATTGGAATATTTTTTTAATGCAAAAGAAAAGGATTCTGAAGCTAGAGGCTCCTATATACATGGCCAATTAACGTATAGTACGCTTGGTCAAGTTGAATTAAAAGCAACTTGGCAAGTTTTTACCAAAGGAGAGAAGTTTGTGTTTCGTGGTTCTGCTGGATATGCTACCTACAACGATCGTTTTTGGGGAATAGGCAATAACACAGTGGCAGAAAATAATTATTTAGCGCAAGATTACAGCAGGTTATTCTTAGAATCTAGAACATACCGATTGCTGAAAAACCAATGGTATCTCGGGTTGAAGCTCGATTACAATGATGTATACAATGTGGTGAACCTTCGACCATTAAGTATTTCAGAACAACAAGTATCGGGTATCAATGGTAGTAAATCATTGGGAATGGGTCCCGCCATATTATATGAAGGAAGAGACTTTCCATTTAGTGCACATAAAGGTGCATTTGCTGAATTTTATTTTACTAGAAATTTTTCTTTTAAAAATAATCCATACGACTTCAATACTTGGTTTTTAGACTTGCGAAAATTTTATCCTTTAACACCGAATAGTACGTTGGCTTTTCAGTTGAGTAGCGTGCATACATCTGGAAATGTGCCTTTGAGAGAATTGCCAAGAGTGGGTGGTTCTGTTTTAATGAGAGGGTATTTTACGGGAAGATTTAGAGATCGCTCTTATACTGCACTCCAAGCAGAATACCGCTTTCATATTTGGCGTTGGGTATACGGTGCAGCATTTGGTTCGGCTGGGTTTATTGATGACGCCCCCAGTAGTTATTCCGCCCAAGATCTTTTAAAAGCGGGTGGACTGGGGCTTCGCTTTTTAGTAAATAAAAAGAATCGGATGTTTCTTCGTTTAGATTATGCTCGAAACAGCACAGCTGGTGGCGCATATTATATTCGTTTAAACGAAGCATTTTAAGTAGGCTATCAGCGCTTCCTACATATTTTACTATATTCATGGTCCAAATTCTCAATCATGAATAAGTATATTTTATCATTTGGGTTGTTATTGCTTGCATACCCTGTATTGGCTCAAAACAAAATGATCAGCAAAGCTGATTTGATGGCCAATAAATTACCAGACAATTTTCGTAATCCATTGCCCCAATTCATGAAATGGTTGGATGACGATCGAGTGATTTTAAACCAAAAAATTCATCCCGATTCTGCTGCTAAGAATTATGTGATGGACGTTAAAACAGGAAAGTTAACCATCGCTACTCCGGATCAAATGAAAGGTGCTGCTCCTCCTACCAAAACAGTATCCGTTAAAAAAGCTGATTTGTTTTATAAAAATGGAGACACAGAAAAGCAAATTACTTTTGATGCTGCGGAAGAAAAGAATCCTACTTTTTCTCCTGACAGTACCTATATCGCTTACACAAAATCAAACGATTTATATACCTATAATTTAGCAACCAATAAAGAAACCCGACTAACATTTAGTGGTACCAGTACTTCTTTAAATGGTTATGCAAGCTGGGTTTACTGGGAAGAAATTTTTGGTAGAGGCACTCGTTATCGCGCATTTTGGTGGAATCCGAATAGCAAGCAATTAGCGTATATGCATTTTGATGAAAGCATGGTACCTATGTTTCCCATTTACAGCAGCGAAGGCCAACATGGATTCATAGAAGAAACCCGTTATCCTAAGCCAGGCGATAAAAACCCTGAAGTGAAAGTGGGCTTTGTAAATGTAGATGGAGGTACAACTACTTGGGCCGATTTTAATGCGAAAGACGATCAGTATTTTGGTTGGCCAGTTTGGAGAAATGATGGAAGCAGTTTATTGGTTCAATGGATTAATCGTGGACAAGATCATTTGAAAATATTTGATGTTAATCCGAGTACCGGTGCTAAAAAAATCATGTACGAAGAACAGCAAAAAACATGGGTAGATTTAGAAGACAGAGCTGGTCAACGCTTTACTTTCTTGAAAAATAAGCCTGCATTTATTTTAGAAAGCGATAAAACAGGTTGGAATCATTTATACCTACACAACAACGATGGTAGCTTGATTAATCCAATTACATCAGGAGAATTCACTGTATTAAATACAGAGTTAATTGATGAAAAAAATGGCTTGGTTTATTTTACTGCAAGAGGAAAAGAAAATACCGCTCGTACAGATTTATACAGTGTTAAAATGAACGGTTCAGAATTGAAGCGTTTAACTTTTGGTGATTATAATCATACGCAAGTAAGATTGTCTCCTAATGGAAAGTATTTTGTTACTGCTTACAGCAATACTACTACCCCCACTAAAATGACTTTGTTAGATGGAAAGGGAAAAATTGTTCGTGAACTAGGTGATTCTAAAGGGTCAGCAATGGGTGAATACCAAATTGCTAAAACTGAATTTATTCGTATTAAAAGTGCAGATGGTTTATTTGAACTACCAGCACAAGTAACCTGGCCCACCAATATGGATCCTGCCAAGAAGTATCCTATGTTGGTAGATATTTATGGTGGACCTAATGCGGGGAATACTTGGGATAGTTGGAGTTGGAATCCTACGCGTGAAATGTATGCACAAGAAGGTTTGATTCATGTGAAGTTTGATCATCGTGCCAGCGGCCATTTTGGAAAAGCAGGGGTAAATTATATGCACCGCAATTTAGGTTACTGGGAAATGCAAGATTATATGCATATGGCTAAATGGTTTATTCAAAATGGTCAAGCAGATCCAACTAAAATTGCCATCACCGGATTTAGCTATGGTGGTTATATGAGTGCCTATGCTTTAACCTATGGCTCTTCTGTGTTCACCCATGCTATGGCAGGTGGCTCTGTAATTGATTGGAAATTATACGATAGTCATTATACAGAGAAATTCATGGATACACCAGCAGAAAATCCAGAAGGGTACAAGAGCGGAAGCGTTTTAACCCATATTGACAAATTTAATGGGGTATTGCAATTGGTGCATGGTACCATGGACGACAACGTTCATATGCAAAACAGCATACAATTGGTAAGTGCTTTACAAGACAAGGGGAAAGACTTTGAGTTCATGTTATATCCAGGGGGAAGACATGGTTGGGGTGGTGCTAAAGGCAATCATTTCAATAATTTGAAAACCAAGTTTATTTATAAGCACTTATTGGGTAAAGAAGTTCCAAAGGGAATGTTGCGTTAAGAACAGCTCAATTCATATTTTAAAGGCCACTCATTTATATGGGTGGCTTTTTTTGTTATACAATTAAACTTATTTTCAATACTCAAATTGATCGTATGCTAACTAAAAAAATATGGGTTTTATTGGGCTTAACCGTTCAAACCCTTTCTGCACAAACCATCGCTCCTCGTTTTTTATCTCATCCGGTATTATCACCTGATGCACAAACAGTCGTATTTAGTTTTGAAGGCGACTTGTGGAAGGCTTCCACTACTGAATTGCAAGCTACTCGCTTGACTGCAATGCAGGGCTATGAAACTACACCCCGTATTTCTCCTGATGGTAAATGGTTGGCATTCACAGGAGAACAAATGGGTAATACCGATGTTTATATAATGCCTTTAAATGGTGGGGAAGTAAAACAACTTACATTCCATAGTGCAGCAGATATAGTAGCCAATTTTAGTTGGGATAGTAAAACCATTTATTTTACTTCAAGTAGATATGGTCCAGCATCTGCTTATACGGTAGGTATTAATGGAGGCACTCCTAAGCGATTATTTGCTGATCATTATTTTTTGATGGATCATTTAATTGCAGAACATCCTACAACCGGAGATATTTATTTTAATGATACTTGGGAAAGCAATAACCAAGTAGCAAGAAAAAGATACAAAGGCCCCTTTAATCCAGATATTCAATCGTATAATCTAAAAACCAAAGCTTATCAAAAGCATACGGATTGGGTGGGGAAAGATTTTGCAACTACCATTGATCAGAAGGGATCCATCTATTTTATTTCAGATGAAGCCAATGGGGAGTACAACTTATACACGTTGAATAACGGCAAAAAAACAGCGCTCACTCAATTTAATAGTTCTATTAAGACTCCAATTGTAAGTGCAAACGGTGCTTATGTAGTTTTTGAAAAAGACTATCAATTGTGGTGGTATAATGTGGCCAACAAAAAATCTAGTCCATTGAATATTCAATTGTATAGAAACCAAATTTTACCTGCTCAAAAAGAATATGATGTGCGTGGTAAAATTGGCGCAATGGATATTTCACCGGATGGTAAAAAGTTGGCTTTTATTTCAAGAGGGGAATTATTTGTAAGTGATGTGGAGGGAAAATTTGTGAAACAAATTAATAAGGGCAATACAGAAAGAGCTAGGGAAGTAAAATGGTTAGCAGATAACAATACCTTGTTATTTAATGAAACAGTTGATGGGTACTTGAATATTTTTTCTGTAACTGCAGATGGTTCAACAACCCCCAAAAAAATCACCCAACTCAACAAAGACAATCGTTCTTTGGTGTTGAATAAATCTAAAACCAAAATGGTTTATTTGAGTGGAAGAGATGAAGTAGTATTGATGGATACAAAAACATTCGAAACTAAAACAGTAGTAAAAGATGAAATCTGGGCTATGCAAAATTCCAGCCCCGGTTTCTCCCCCAGCGAAGAATACTTGGTGTTTACGGTGGTTAAGAACTTTGAACAAGATATCATCATTCATCATATCAAGCAAGGACAAACGTATAATTTAACCAATTCTGGAGTGACTGAATCCGACCCTATTTGGTCACCTGATGGGAAGTATATTTATTTTGTAAGCAATCGGACCAAACCTTCTTATCCATTTGGCATGGCCAATCCAAGAATTTATCGAATGGCTTTAGAGAAATTGGATGATCCATTTCGTTCAGATAAATTCAACGAATTATTTAAAGTTGAAAAGAAAGACACGACTAAACCTAGTATCGTAATCAATATTGATTTTAATGGATTAATGGAAAGATTGGAACAGGTAGGGCCCAGCTTTGGTTCACAATACTTGTTAAATGTGCTTAAGAAAGGAGATAAAACTACGGTGCTTTATCTTAGTGATCATGCAGAAGGAAGAATAGCCCTTTGGAAAACAGTGCTTGATCCATTTGAACCCAGTAAAACAGAAAGAGTAACTGGAATTGATGCCAATAGTGTTGACTATGCAGAAGCAGGAGATAAATTATTTCTATTAGGAAACGGTACTATTTACAAGTTTAATTTGGATGCCAATAAAGCTGACCCAATCAATATTACGCAAACATTTCAGCGAAGTTTAGCGGCTGAGTTTACACAAATTTTTCAGGAAACCTGGGCGCAAGTAGAACAAAATTTTTACGATGAAAAACTTCATGGAGTCAACTGGGTTGCCATGAAAAAGAAGTACGAAGCCTACTTGCCTGCACTTAATACCAGGGCCGATTTAAGGGTTTTATTAAATGACTTATTGGGTGAATTGAATTCTTCGCACCAAGGATTTTCTTCTGCTGGGGATGAAGAGACTATTCGATTGATCAATCGTACTATGGAAACGGGTATTCGTTTTGAAAACGATCAACCTTATATGGTCAAGAATGTGATAGCCAATACTGCTGCAGATAAAAAGTCTATAGATGTGTTGCCTGGAGATATCTTGGTAAAAGTGAACGATGAAACAGTGGATATTACTAGAGATAGAAACAGCTATTTTAGTAAACCGAGTATGGATAGAGAATTGCAATTGGTGTTTAATCGAAATGGTAAAATGATTACCGTAAATATTCATCCTCAAAGAACTGTTGCTCCTAATCTATACGATGAATGGATTAAAAATAACCAAGCAACTGTTGATGCAAAGACCAATAAGAAAATAGCTTATCATAATATGAAAGACATGGGTTTGGGAGAACTAGAGAAATTTTTCATCGATATGACCCAAGACCTTTATCAGAAAGATGGGTTGATACTAGACCTACGGTATAATACTGGTGGAAATGTGCACGACGAAGTGTTGAAGTTTTTGAGTCAGAAAACCTATTTACGTTGGAAGTATCGTGAAGGTAAATTGTCTCCTCAATCTAATTTTGGTCCTTCAGATAAACCCATTGTCTTATTGATTAATGAACAATCATTAAGCGACGCTGAAATGACTGCACAAGGGTTTAAAGCATTAAAACTGGGTAAAATTATTGGGATGCCTACTTATCGTTGGATCATATTCACCAGTGGCGCTGGATTAGTGGACGGTTCTTTTGTTCGTTTGCCAAGTTGGGGATGTTATACTTTAGAAGGAAACGATTTAGAATTAACAGGTGTTGCTCCCGATATAATGGTGCCCTTAAATTTTTATGATAAAATCAATAAAAGGGACCCACAGTTAGACAAAGCAATCGAAGAAGTGCTAAAGCAGTTGAAATAATTTATATTGAGTCATGTATTTTGATTTTAACTGGCGTAGTAGTCTTTTACTCATCTTTTTCTTTCATGGATTAGTCTATGCTTTTTTATTATTTAGAAAAGCCTATCAACAGGAAAGACCATCCGACAATTGGTTGGGCTTTTTTTTAATGATGAGTATTCTTTATATATGTCCTTGGATGCTGGGTTTTGCTGGTTGGTATTGGGGAACAGAATGTTTGGAGTGTAGAAATTTTATGTTCTATGTTCCCATGAATCATACCTTATTAATGGGACCAGTTATTTACATGTATATCCGAAGCCTCTTGAATCCTGGATTCACATTTAAAAAGATAGATCGATGGCATTTTGTTCCTGGTTTTGTTTATATCCTTTGGACCATTGTAGTTGCTGTTACAGACCTTTTGATTTTGAAAAGATATTATTTAATGGATGGTCAAAATGATCCTGATTTTGATACCTGGTATCAAGCTATAGGGTTCATTAGTTTGTTGATTTATTTGATATTGAGCTTGCGTTTTTAT
>CALRUG020000144.1:0-7969 GCA_943371295.1 Synechococcus sp. UW140
TTTTTCACCCAATTTTCTGCCTGCAATTTACTTTCTCCATAAAAATTCAATGGCCCAGTCATATCCTCTTCCCCATGGGGGCCGTTTTCCCCAAAAATAAAATCAGTTGAAAAATAGATGAATTTGGACTGGTTTTGAAGGGCTGCTTCAGCTAAATAAATAGTTGCTTGCACATTATGCAATAAACAATTGTCTCTTTCATTATTGCATTCATCTGGCTTACTCATAGCTGCAATATGAATGATCCAGTCTGGTTTAATTTGATTGATAACCGCTTGAACTGAACTAACATTTGTTAGTTCGCAGTCATGATATTGAACGGAATTTTGCAAAGCAAACCGGGCTTCCCCTCTGGAGAGCGCGAACACTTGAAATCCTTTACTAGCAAGGTATTGAACAACATGCTGACCAGTAAACCCATTTGCTCCTGTTACTACAATTTTCATACAGCAATGCTACGAAAAATCAGATAAGAACACTACAAGGCTATGTGCTTTCAAATTCGTATTTTTGGAATTCCGTGTATACAGTACACATTAAGATTGTCTTATTATAAAAGAGATTGAAAAACATGGGCAGTAAAAAAGTTAGCAAAATTGGAGTATTAACTTCAGGTGGTGATGCACCAGGAATGAATGCTGCCATAAGAGCTGTAGTTAGGACAGGAATTTACAATGGATTAGAGGTATTTGGGGTCATGAGAGGCTATAGTGGTATGATAGACGATGATATTCATCCCATGAACTCAAGATCAGTAGCAAATATCATACAACGAGGGGGCACTATTTTGAAAACTGCGAGGTCTACCATTTTTATGGAAGCTGAGGGTAGAAAAATTGCTTATGAAAATCTTAGAAAAAGAGGAATAGACGGATTGGTCATCATTGGTGGAGACGGAAGTTTTAAAGGTGCACAAAAATTCAGCAATGAATTTGACATTCCTTGTATTGGGCTTCCAGGAACCATTGATAAAGATATTGCTGGGAGTGATTTTACCATAGGCTTTGATACCGCAGTGAACACTGCAGTAGAAGCAATTGATAAAATCAGGGATACTGCAGATGCACACGACCGTTTATTCATTGTAGAAGTGATGGGCCGAGATGCAGGATATATTGCATTACACAGTGGTATTGCCACCGGTGCAGAAAACATCCTTATTCCAGAAACTGAAACAGATATAGAAGAATTGATACAGTCTTTATCTGAACAAGAAAAGAGAAAAAAACTGGTTAATATCATTGTTGTTGCCGAAGGTGATAAATATGGTGCCAATGAAATATCTAGCATTGTTAAAAAAAGACTGCCAAATGCAGATACAAGAGTATGTATATTAGGTCATATACAAAGAGGAGGATCTCCTACTTGTTTAGACAGATTGATAGCCAGCAGAATGGGATTTGCAGCTGTTGAATGTTTATTAAATGGTACCAATAATGTAATGGTAGGTATACTCAACAATCAATTACATTACACTCCTTTAGACAATGCCATCAAAGCCAAACAAAAAATTTCGGAAGATTGGCTTAGAATCGTAAAAATATTAGCTAGTTAACCCCCCAATAAAAAAAACTAAAACAATACAATGTCAAAGAATTTAGAGAAGTACTTACACAAAGAGATGGACAGAGAAGCTGGCGTAAAACACGTGATGCACAAAACCAAAATTGTTGCAACCGTTGGACCAGCTTGTGACTCTTACGATCAATTATTGAATTTGGTGAAAGCAGGTGTAAACGTATTCAGATTAAACTTTTCACATGGTAGCCATGAAGACAAATTGGCGATCATTGAACATATCAGAAATATCAATAAAACCCAGCCATATAATATTGCTATTTTGGCCGATTTACAAGGCCCTAAACTAAGAGTGGGTGAAATTGAAAATAATGCCTTAGACTTACAGGTTGGGGATATCCTTACTTTTACCAATGAGAAATGTATTGGCACCAAAGAAAAAATTTATGTTTCTTACCCTAACCTTGCTGGTGATGTGGTAATAGGAAACTTAATCATGATTGATGATGGTAAAATTGAAGTAAAAGTTACTGGCATCGAAAAGAATGGCGATGTTAAAGTGGTGGTTACATTAGGAGGAATATTGTCTTCTAAAAAGGGGTTAAACTTACCCGACACCAAAATCTCCTTGCCAGCACTTACAGAGAAAGACCTAATTGATTTAGAATTTATCATAGAGCAACAATGCGATTGGGTTGCTTTGAGCTTTGTAAGAAGCGTTAAAGACATCGTTATACTCAGAAGTAAGTTAGACGAGAAAAAAAGCAAAACAAAAATCATTGCGAAAATTGAAAAGCCTGAAGCATTGGTAAATATACGCGACATCATTTTAGAAAGTGATGCCATCATGGTTGCTCGTGGAGACTTAGGTGTTGAGCTTCCTGTTGAACAAATTCCTTTGATTCAAAAAGAATTAATACGTAAGTGTATTCACCGAGCTAAGCCTGTTATTGTAGCTACCCAAATGATGGAGAGCATGATTGACAGAGTAAAGCCAAACAGAAGCGAAATCACCGACGTGGCCAATGCCGTATTAGAGGGTGCAGATGCAGTAATGTTAAGTGGAGAAACTGCTGCGGGACAACACCCTGCATTGGTAGTGGAAACCATGCGAAAAATTATTGCAGAGGTAGAAAAGAAAGAGTACAGATACAATCGTTCAGAAGACTTAAAACCACAACCACACTCCCCTTCTTTTTATAGTGATGCAGTTTGTTACAATGCAGCTAAAATGGCTGAAGACGTTTCTGCTAATGCGTTAATTGGTATGACACAAAGTGGCTATACTGCATTTATGCTAAGTAGCTACCGCCCATCTTCTCCTCTATTCATCTTTACAAAGGAAAAATCTTTAGTAAATCAATTGAGTTTAAGTTGGGGTGTTAGGGCATTCCATTATTCTGAAGAAGAAAGCTTAGATGATATTGTAGCTGATCAAATTGATATTTTAAAACAAAGAGGTTTTGTGAAATCAGGTGATGCGGTAATTAATACAGGAAGTACTCCTGTTGATCAACACTTGCCTACCAACTTAATTAAGCTAACGAGGGTTATTTAATTAAAGCGTATTTCATAGGTCTTTAAATAGTTTACAATAAAAGATTCCTCGTTCAGGGGAATCTTTTTTATTTTTATTCTCTAACGAACAAAATCATTATGAAAAATCTGTTTTTAGCTATTTGCTTATTGGCTTCATTGATAAGCATTGCACAGGAAAGTCCAATCATACCTCAGCCAGCATCTTTAACAATGGGGACTGGCAATTTTACCGTGAATAATAAAACAGTTATTGTTACCAAGGGTATTGGATTAAATAAGTCGGCTAAATTTCTACAAGCCTATTTGAAGAAAATGTATGGTTTGGAATTACCCATTTCTACAACATCCAACCAAAAAGGAAATATTGTTTTAGGTTTCGCTAAACCAGCAATTAATAATAATATAGCCCCTACATCAAAAACAAACTCAAGCCCCATACCTGGCGCTTATACTTTAAACGTAAGTGCTAACGAAGTGTTGATTGAGGGTGAAAATGAAACTGGCGCATTTTATGGCGTTCAATCATTGATTCAATTATTCCCTTTTACAAAATCTACCAACTTGTCGATTCCGCAATTATTGGTGAAAGACCAACCTCGCTTTGCCTACAGAGGCATGCACTTAGACGTTGCTCGACATTTTTTTCCAGTTGATTTTTTAAAGAAGTACATCGATTTCATTGCCATGCATAAGATGAATACCTTTCATTGGCATTTAACCGAAGACCAGGGCTGGAGAATTGAAATAAAAAAATACCCTAGATTAACTGAAATTGGTGGATTTAGAAATGGTACTACCATCGGAAGATATCCTGGAACAGGAAATACCAATACCCGTTATGGAGGTTTCTATACACAAGCGCAAATAAAAGAAATAGTCCAATATGCCTCAGACAGATATGTTGAAGTCATTCCGGAGATTGAATTACCTGGTCATTCTTCTGCTGCAATTGCAGCTTATCCTGAGTTAAGTTGTTTCCCCGATTCAAGTACCAAAGTACCTGCTAAAATTGCTTGGAATGGTTCAACAAAGGGCAAACAAGTGCAACAAACTTGGGGAGTTTTTGAAGATGTATTTGCTCCTACTGAAACTACTTTTAAATTTTTAGAAAATGTATTTGATGAAGTAATTCAATTATTCCCTTCAAAATATATTCATATTGGTGGTGATGAGTGTCCTAAAGAAGCTTGGAAAAAATCCGCTTTTTGTCAACAATTAATTAAAGAAAAAGGTCTAAAAGACGAGCATGGATTACAGAGTTATTTTATTCAACGAGTAGAAAAATATTTGAACAGCAAGGGAAAACAAATCATAGGATGGGATGAAATATTGGAAGGAGGATTAGCTCCAAATGCAACGGTAATGAGTTGGAGAGGCGAAGAAGGCGGAATAGAAGCTGCCAAACAAAAGCACAATGTAATTATGACACCTGGTGGTTGGATGTATTTTGATCATAAGCAATCAAAAAATGAAGACTCAGTAACCATTGGAGGATATACAACCGTTCAAAAAGTATACAGCTATGATCCAATACCCAAAGCACTTTCTGCGGAAGACGCTAAATATGTTTTGGGTGCACAAGCCAATGTTTGGACAGAATACATGACCAATACTTCAAAAGTAGAGTACCAAATTTTCCCTAGAATGAGTGCTTTAAGCGAAGTGCTTTGGACGCCAAAAGAGCAAAAAAGCTGGCCTAATTTTGAAAAAAGGTTACAAAATCAATTCAAACGTTTTGACTGGTTAGGGCTGAATTACAGTAAAGCCTATTTTGACCCAGCCAATAATACGCCTTTAACAACCAAAAAGCCTTAAATAACCGCAAAAAACAGCGGATTTAATGCAGATTTATGAAGCTTTAACGTATATTAGCCATGCAAAACAAGTTAACTATGGTAGACTCATTTGAGAAGATTGATGTGAAAATTTATCCAACAGCAGTGGAGGGATCAGTTTATGCTGCCCAACAGATTGCTGCATTAATTAAACAAAAAGCTTCTAAAGGAGAAATGGTGGTTTTGGGCATGGCAACAGGCTCTACTCCTATTAAAATGTACGCAGAGTTAGTGAGAATGCATCGTGAGGAAGGATTGAGCTTTAAAAATGTAATCACTTTTAATTTAGATGAATACTATCCAATAGATAAAGATGCCTATCAAAGCTATTGGAGCTTTATGCACCGCAACTTATTTAACCATATTGATATTGATCCAAAAAACATTCATTTACCCAATGGGAATGCACCCAAATCGGAAATGAAAAACTATTGCGCCTCCTATGAACAAGCTATTGAAGCAGCTGGAGGAATAGATTTACAAATTTTGGGAATTGGACAAAATGGACATATTGGTTTTAACGAACCAGGTTCGAGCATATTGTCTAAAACAAGGTTAGTGAATTTAGAAAATAGTACTAGATTGGCTAATTCTTATGAATTCGAAACCATTACAAAAGTTCCCCGACTCGCTGTCACAATGGGAATCAGTAGTATTTTAAAAGCGAAGAAAATCATTTTATTGGCTTGGGGAAACAAGGCAAGCATTATAGCAAAATCTGTGGAAGGAAATGTAACAGAGAGTATTCCTGCAAGCATATTGCAGCAACACAACGACTGTACATTTGTAATTGATCAAGCAGCTTCTACCGAACTTACCAGAATCAAATCGCCATGGCTAACTGGGGATTGTGTATGGACTGATGCAATGATTAAAAGAGCCGTGGTTAACCTGGCTCTTAAATTGAATAAATCAGTTTTAAGTTTAACCAGTTTGGATTATACTGAAAATGGTTTATCAGATTTATTGGTTGAACAAGATGATGCATATGAAATAAACTTACAAGTGTTTTATATGCTAAGGGATACCATCACTGGTTGGCCTGGAGGAAAGCCCAATGCTGTTATTCCCGCACATCCAGAGAGATCTGAACCGCACCCAAAGCGTTGCTTAATATTCTCCCCACATCCAGACGATGATATTATAAGCATGGGTGGAACATTTATGCGCTTACACGATCAAGGACACGAAGTACATGTGGCATACCAAACCAGCGGAAATATTGCTGTTACAGATGAATTTGTTACCCGTTTTATTGATTTTGCTGTTGGTTTTGAAGAGATGTTTGGGATGGATAACAGTAAAAGTATAGAACAGCTTTCTTCTGCTGAACAATTTATTTCTTCAAAGAAGAAAGACCAAATGGATACCAGAGAAATCAGGGCTGTTAAGGGTTTGATTAGAAGAGGTGAAGCTAAAGCAACCTGTAGATATGTTGGATTACCAGAAGGTCGTTGGCATTTTATGAATATGCCATTTTACGAAACAGGCACGATTGAAAAAAAGCCATTGGGTGAAGAAGATATTTTAATCACCATGGAACTCTTAAGAAAATTAAAACCGCATCAGGTTTATTGTGCGGGAGATTTAGCTGATCCACATGGTACGCATAGGGTTTGCTTAGAAGCTGTTTTTGAGGCGCTTAGGCGGATTAAAGCTGCCGGCGATGAATGGATTAAAGACTGTTGGGTTTGGCTCTATAAAGGAGCATGGCAAGAATGGGATATTGCTGAAATTGAAATGGCCATTCCAATGAGTCCAGACCAAGTGAAGAAAAAACGTTTCGGTATTTTTATTCATCAGTCTCAAAAGGACATGGTTCCTTTTCAAGGAGCAGACAACAGAGAATTTTGGCAAAGAGCAGAAGATAGAAATGCAAATACAGCCAACTTATACGCAGCATTAGGAATGACCAAATACGCGGCCATGGAAGCATTTGTTCGTTGGCATTACTAGCACTACTTTTGCCGAATGACTAAGATGCTTTGGAGCCAATATTTGCGAAACAAATCATTTCGTAATAAACTGGCAGGTGGATTATTGCTACTGGTTTTATTAATTGCTTTTCTACCCTATTATTTTGCCTTTATAGAATCTAGAAAGGGAATTGTATTAAATGATCTTGTTTTAGATTTTATTGAAAGCGCCAATGTATCTATTCCAACATTTATCATTATTTGGTCTTTAAGCCTGTGGTATTTGGTTAAAAGTTTTAAAGATCCTGCATTAATACTATTGATTTTATGGGGATTTAATATACTATCCATCTCAAGAATCATCAGTATCTATCTTGTTCCATTGGAGCCACCTGCCGATTTGATTGAATTAATTGATCCCATAACCAACAGTTTTTATGGAGCAAAATTTATTACCAAAGACTTATTTTTCTCAGGCCATACAGCCACCCTTGTTTGTTTGGCATTATGCTTAAAGAAGAAAAGAGATCAAGTAATTGTTTTTACAGGTGCAATTATAGTGGGAATATTGGTATTGGTTCAACACGTACATTACACGATTGATGTAATTGCAGCATTTGTTTTTCCATTTATATTAGTTCCGATTGCAAAGAGAATTTGCGCTCCGTTTAACTAAGTGCTTTAACTGCTTTTTCAATTGCATTGTGTACCCAGCCTTTGGTGTGTAATATTTTTTGGAATAACCAAATCCCAACGATTGCACAAGTAATACCTGCTAGTACATCTAGTACATAATGATGACTGCTGTAAACAGCTGCAAACCAAATACCAACAGTAACTATTGCTAATAAGAAATTGATCCACCCGAGTTTGTTGCGAACTCCGTAATACAAAACAATCAATGGATAAGATGAATGTAGAGAAGGCATAGCTGCAAAAACATTGGAGCTTTTCTCATACAAACCCTTGAATATTTCTACCCCAAAATAAGTATCAAATCTATATAGCCCTGCTGTATTACCTTTTGTATTTGCTATAAAATCAAAACCATACTGTTGCACATACCAAGGTGGTGCAGCTGGATAAATATAATACACACAAAACCCTAATAAATTCACCAATAAAAAAGTTAAGGAGAAATAAAAGAACTCTCTTTTTCTA
>CALRUG020000145.1:0-7953 GCA_943371295.1 Synechococcus sp. UW140
ATTGCCTCCCCCAGGAACAACTGGTGCTTTTAAGCGAAAACATTACATGTTTCAACTTGGTAATGAAATTGAAGGCAACTATAAAGCCGCATTTAATTTTTCTAAAGCCAAAGACGATATAAACTCCGTAACGAGTCCCCCGTCAACTGTATTGCCTCAAGAAGGGTTTACCATGAGTTTAATAATTGACAAATATTTTAAAAAGGGATGGTTCTTAAATTTAGAAGCGGCTCAAAGCTGGTTTACAAAAGATGTAAATCAACCATTGAATTTACTGACAGAATTAACCACATTTAAACCATTTATTGAGGGTAGAACTTCCACCAATAAAGACTATGCTGGAACTTTTATAGTAGGGAAAAAGTCTACTAATTTAGATTTGAGTTATTCATTAAAATATATTGGTGCTGGTTTCCAAACGATGGGCTATCCAATGATGCAATCCGACCAATTAGACAATACCATTAATACGAGATTTAATGCATTCAAAAATAAAGTAAACGTCACAGCAAGTGTTGGTCAAAGAATAAACAATGTAAGTAACACAACTACAAAAGCTACCCAGTTTCTTGGTAACCTCAATTGGTTTACTCAATTCAATGATCGTTTTAGTTTGAATGTGAATTACAATAATTTTGGATTTCAAACAGTTGCTGGATCAAACGCTTTTGGAATTAGAAATGTAAGTAATGATCTGGGAATTAGTCCAACATATACCTGGAGTAGTACTACAATGTCTAATGTAATTTCGTTAAACTATAATTATAGTAAATATGATGAACGAGATATTTTTGGAAACACTACCTCTAATAACACACATACAATCTTAGTTTCTTATATTCCCGTTTTCTTTCAAAAGGAGTTAACCCCCGATTTTAGTTTCATGTATTTTAATAATGTGATAACAACATTTAAAAATACATTAGCTACTATAAGTAGTAGTTTAGGAATACCCCTACAAAAAAATAAAATACAGTTAAGAGGACAGCTACAATACACGATGGGTAAAGTTCAAAATTATACTGCAAACAACAATATAATAGCATCTTGCACCATAGACTGGAAGTTGAATAATAAGCTTACATGGAATAGCTTTATGTCTACCAACTATTTTAAATATGGCAACGAATTGGTGATACCTGCACTTATTGGTGCAAATTATTTTGAAAGTACCTTGCGCACCGGATTACAGTATAAATTCTAAAAAAATTGTATGAAAATAATTTTTCTATATATAGCAGCGTTTGTTTTATCATCCTCAGTTTCTGCTCAATTATTCACTACACTTAATGTACAAAATACCCCTCCCCCCGTCTTAAGTGAATGGGCTACCCAAAATTCAATCGTAAATTTTATTGTAGACAAACCTGACCCCAACGTCCAACTAGGTATTTTTAAAACAACTATAAAATTATTGGATGGGACGATAGTTGGATCAACTGATCTCACAAAAGCAACACCTGTTTCATTTACTAGAGGTACTAAGATTTTTTTTAGTAAAGATGTTATGCAATTAGAAATAATGAACTTTTTAGGCACTTACAGGAAAAGTATTGATCAAACTGGAAAGCTTCCTGCTGAAATTTATCAATTATGCGTTGAAATCGTTTCACCAGCCAATTTTCAACCACTTGTATCAGAAAAATGCAGAAATTTTCGCGTAGCAGCTTTACAATTACCCATCTTAGTGATGCCTATCAATAATAGTGTTTTACCGTTATTGATTGCTCAAACAGCTATCACATTTAGATGGACTCCACTAACACCTATTGGACAAATAGTTCCAACTTACCGCATTCAAGTATTTGAAATATTATCAAACCAAAAACCAGTTCAAGCCTTGAGGAGTAATCAACCTGTATTAGATTTAAAAGTTACTGGAATTACTCAGTACATTTGGCAACCGCGTTTAGGTTTTAATTCCGCTGATACTATCCCTTTAAAATTCATATGGACTATTCAAACATTAGACAGTAGAAGCGAACCAGTAATTAAAACAGATGGTAATGGCGAAAGCAGGAGTGAACCATTCATATTTACCATTAAAAATGATTTGAATTATATAAAACCAAAAAAAGAATAATTAAACACTTATTCCGATTCTTTTATCAATCCCCTTACCACCACACTTGCTGCCATGCAACCAAAAATGGCAGGCATATAAGACATGGTACCAATGATTGATTTTTTGGGGTAGGCTTTTTCTGTTTCAATGATTTTGGATTGATCTACTTTTTCTGCACTAAAAACCACCGTTAACCCTTTATAGATACCTAAGCCATGTAATTTTTTTCTTACATAACTAGCCAAATTACATTGATAAGTTTTAGAAATATCTGTGATGACAACTTGTGAGGGATCTAACTTGCCGCCAGCACCCAATGAACTCACAATTGGAATCTTGCGATCTAGGCAACCCTTAATAAAAAATACTTTGGGTGATAAGGTATCAATACAATCCACCGCGTAATCATATGGGGCTTCGTCTAATAATTCTTGGGTGATTTCATCTTTGATATATATCGTCTTTACAATGATTTCTAATTGTGGATTGATATCTTTTAATCGTTCAGCCATTACTTCAGATTTTAATTTACCTGCAGTGGAATGCAAGGCAGGTATCTGACGATTTGCATTACTTAAGTCTACGGTATCAGCATCAACAATCGTTATTTTTCCTACCCCAGAGCGAACAATCATTTCAGCACAAATACCTCCAACACCGCCTAACCCAACTACTAATACATGTTTATTCATGAGTGCTTGAATAGGTTCATCTCCTAAAAGCAATTGTGTTCTGCTCATCCAATAAGGAATCATATATCAATTAAATTAAACGTTTAAAAAGGAATTGATTTAACTTGTTGCTGAATACGCAAAAATGGATGTATGAAGTCATATATAAAAATATTTTTAGTCTTTATTACAGTTATTAATTATTCAACAATAATTGCTCAGTCCAATAATCCCCTTCAAATATTGGAGCAAGGAAGAAAAACAAGCATCAGAGGATTGAGTGTAGTGTCTAATAAAATTATTTGGGTAAGTGGAAGTGGCGGCTCAGTTGGGAAATCTGTTGATGGTGGCAAATCATTTAAATGGATGACCATAAAAGGATACGAAAAAAGAGATTTCAGGGATATTGAAGCATACAATCATAAAACCGCCATTATAATGGCTATTGCAGAACCAGCCCTTATTTTAAAAACCATAGATGGAGGAGAAAACTGGTATAAAGTATTTGAAGATAGCACCAAAGGAATGTTTTTAGATGCAATGAACGCAGAAGCAAAAACAATTCAAGTAATTGGTGACCCTATTAATGGAAAAGCATTTTTTGCAATGAGTAACAATTTAGGAGAAACTTGGGAAACCAATAAACTGGACGGAATTGCATTAAATGAAGGGGAGGCTTTTTTTGCTTCAAGCGGAACCAATTTACAAATCAGCAAATCCTCCAACACTTTTAAAAAAGGCAGTTTTATGGTTACAGGTGGAAAAGTTTCTAGGTTATTGAATGCAAGAGACCAACGAGACCAATTTCCATTACCCCTTCTACAAGGCAAGGAATCAACAGGCGCTAATTCAATTGCAGTAAGCCCTTCAGGCAAACATGCTTTTATTGTTGGTGGAGACTTCGCTAAAGACACCCTTAGAGCGGGCAACTCCATTGCCCTTCGATTAGAACCAAGTATTCAATTTAAAGAGCCCACAACTCCACCTTTCGGATATCGTTCTTGCGTAATTTATATGAACAATCAAACCTTGGTTGCTTGTGGTACTTCAGGCGTAGATATATCCAAAGATGGGGGAATGAATTGGGAAAATATTTCTACTCAAAGTTTCCATGTTGTACAAAAAGCAAAGAATGGAAATGCCATTTTTTTAGCTGGTGGCGGCGGTAGAATTGCCAAACTAACCATAAGACCTTAAAACAAGAAAATTTGAATAAAAACCTATTTACCAGCAGGCTTTAACAATTCTTGAAATTTTTCTACCATTTTATAAGTAGCAGGACAATAGCTGATATTTTGTTGGTGTACATGAATATATTCCACCATTTTCTTTTTCTTCAAATGAGGAAACCCAGCACAATCATCGGGTCTTACTTCATAAATACTACACATATTGGTAGTCAAGTTTAAAAACTGACAAGGCTGTTTTTTATTCATCCAATCGCCATCTTCCTCATCAAAATAAAGCCACTTTTCTTTAAATTCCGCAACAGACATATCTACATGTGCAGCAATTCTTTTCAAATCTTTTGTGGTAAAAGTGGGGCTCATACTTTTGCAACAATTAGCACAACTTAGGCAGTCTACTTCTTTCCACACTTCTGCATCAATTTTCTCCGCCATTTTATCCAAGCCTTTTGGAGGATTCTTTTCTAGCTTCCCTAAAAACTTTTTCATGCCTTTTGCATGATGGTGTACTTTTT
This sequence comes from Synechococcus sp. UW140, assembly GCA_943371295.1. GTDB lineage: Bacteria > Bacteroidota > Bacteroidia > Chitinophagales > Chitinophagaceae > Sediminibacterium. Next base: position 4,439 of record CALRUG020000145.1, read on the forward strand.
GCTTAAATGATCTAAGATTAACTTGCATAAAACTGCCGTACTTTTAAAATAGACTAAAAGCGAATATAATCATATAGCTGTTATCTTTATCAACCATGTGGCATGCATATAAAAAAGGTTTTAAAGCTTATTTGCAATTAGAGAAATCTTTGAGCGAAAACTCTGTAGAAGCATATCTGCACGATATAGAAATGCTTACCTCCTTTTTATTAGCCACCAATCAAACCAAATCCCCTACCGATATTGTTTTAAAAGACTTACAAGCTTTTGTTAAATGGGTAAGCGAATTAGGGATGACTGCTTCTTCACAAGCAAGGGTAATTTCTGGTATACGCAGTTTTTTTAAGTATTGTATACTAGAACAAATTTGCAGTTCAGATCCTTCTTTATTATTAAATGCACCTAAATCAAAAAGGAAATTACCCGATACTTTACACTTCGATGAAATTGAATTGATCATTGGTCAGATTGATTTAAGTAGCCCAGAGGGAGGTAGAAATAAAGCAATTTTAGAAACCATGTATAGCTGCGGGCTCAGGGTGAGTGAAGTGGTTAATTTGAAAATTTCAGGACTCTACTTGGATGTTGGTTTTTTAAAAGTAACAGGTAAAGGCGACAAGGAAAGGCTAGTGCCTATTGGGTCTGAGGCAATCAAATGCATAAAAATATATAAGGACAAAATAAGGGTACATCAACCCATTCAAATGGGATCTGAAGACTATTTATTTTTAAATAGAAGGGGTAAAAAATTAAGTAGGGTCATGATCTTTTATATTATCAAAGACTTGGCTCTAAAAGCAGGTATTACCAAAGTGATTTCACCCCATACTTTCAGGCATTCTTTTGCTACACATTTAGTAGAAGGTGGAGCCGATTTAAGGGCTGTTCAAGAAATGTTGGGGCATGAAAGCATTACTACCACTGAAATTTATACTCATTTAGATAGTCACTTTTTAAAAGACACATTGCAGCGCTTTCACCCTGGATTTAAATGATAGTTATATGTTAAATCCTCGGTTAACAATCTTATTTTTCTAAAAAAATTGCTGTATTTGGGATGGAAAACTTAAGTTTGGCGTTCAAACATTTAATTGATTATGAAAAAGACTTTGCTTGCAGCTGCACTATTATGCAGCGTAATGGGTTTTGCACAAATAAGAATGCCACAACCTAGTACCACACAAAAAATCAGTCAAGATTTTGGAATGGGTAAAATTGAATTAACCTATTCTCGCCCGAATATCAAAGGAAGAGCAATGTTAAAAGTGAATTCAGAATTAGCTCCTTTAAATGAATTGTGGAGAACAGGGGCAAATGCTGCTACCAGAATTCATTTTTCTGATAAAGTAACCATGGGTGGTTCTACATTAGATACTGGTGCATATGTATTGTATACTGTACCAGGTACAGAATATTGGGAAATAGTAGTAAACAAAGGATTAACCAATTGGGGAACCGATGGATACAAACAAAGTGAAGATGTAGTTCGCTTTAAAGTAAAAGCAGCAAAAACAAATAGCAGCGTAGAAACTTTTACTTTCCAATTTGCGAATGTAGAAGCGGAAAGCATTGAACTACACCTTACTTGGGGTAAAGTTGCAGTAAGTATTCCAATCAGCACCAATGTAAAAGACAGATTACGTGCACAAGTTGAAGCTGCCTTAGGTGCAGAAAAAGTAAACCCGAACACCTATCAAGCTGCTGCTAATTTTTACTACGAGTGGGACAAGGATTATGCTAAAGCATTACAAAATGTAAATAAAGCAACTACTGCAAACCCTAAAGCATTTTGGTTATTTTTATTAACTGCTAAAATCCAAAAAGACATGGGTCAAAAAGCAGATGCAAAAGCAAGTGCAGAAAAATGTATCACTATTGCAACTGAAGCTAAGAATGCAGATTACGTAAGAATGGCTAAAGAATTAATAGCTAAATTATAATAAACAATTATCTGATCATAATAAAAGACCCGTCCTGATTAGTCAAGACGGGTCTTTTATTTTACGTTACTTTATATTGGATAAGTCTAATAGACTTATTTACTCTCTGCCATATCTGGAATTAGATCAACCTTATACGCACCTGCATCTAATTTAGCTTTGGTTTCGCTAAATGCTTTTAGTGTTTCATCTATATCTGCATCAGTATGCGCAGCAGAAGGAATTAAGCGGAAAATAATATGCCCTTTAGGAATTACTGGGTAAACAACAATGGAAGCAAATATTCCATAGTTCTCTCTTAAATCCATCACCATGGCTGTGGCTTCTTCCACTCCCCCTTTCATGTAAACGGGAGTAACAGGTGTATTGGTATTACCAATATCAAACCCTTTCTCTTTCAAGCCGTTCTGTAATTTCAACGCATTGCTCCAAAGTTTTTCTTTTAACTCTGGCATCGTGCGCAACATATCTAAACGCTTTAAGTTCCCAATAACAATTGGCATAGGTAAGCTTTTGGCAAAAATTTGACTGCGGATATTGTAACGAATAAAGTCGATGATGGCTTTATCGCCTGCCATAAATGCACCAATAGATGCCATACTTTTAGCAAAAGTAGAGAAGTATAAATCAATAGCATCTTGACAACCCTGCGCCTCTCCTGCTCCTGCGCCTGTTTTACCCAAAGTACCAAAACCATGGGCATCGTCTACGAGTAACCTAAATTGATATTTGTTTTTAAGTTCGGCTATCTCTTTTAATTTACCTTGGTCTCCAGCCATTCCAAACACCCCTTCGGTAATTAATAGAATTCCTCCTGCACCTTGCTTCTCTATTAATTGAGTTGCTCTAATTAATTGTTTTTCGCAGTCTTCAACATCATTATGCTTAAATACATAACGGTGGCCAGGATGTAATCTTAGTCCATCAATAATACAAGCATGACTTTCTGCATCGTATACAATTACATCATGACGACCACATACTGCATCAATGGCACTCATGATACCTTGGTATCCAAAATTCATTAAAATAGCATCTTCTTTCTGCTCAAATGCCGCTAATTCTCTTTCTAATTGTTCGTGGTAATTAGAATTTCCACTCATCATTCTAGCACCCATTGGGTATGCTAAACCAAACTCTTTTGAAGCGTCCGCATCTACTTTTCTAATTTCAGGATGGTTGGCCAATCCCAAGTAATTATTCAAGCTCCAAACAATCATTTCTTTCCCACGAAATTTCATGCGACTATTGATTTCACCCTCTAACTTAGGGAAAGCAAAATAACCATGTGCTCTTTCGCGATGTTGTCCTAAAGGACCTGCATTCTTCAACAATTTCTCAAAAATGTCTGCCATACAAACAATTGATTGGTTTATTAATTTTTTGCAAATTTAACAATAAAGGACCAAAGCACAAGGCATATTGTATTGCTTGCTGTATCTTGCAGACCTTATTTAACTTCTCATATTAAACTTTAATCCCTTGTTAAATCAACGAATAAAAACTGGTATAGGGGTCATTGCATTATTAGCTATTACAGCTACCAATTCAATTGATGCCCAAAAGTCTAAACCC
>CALRUG020000146.1:0-7934 GCA_943371295.1 Synechococcus sp. UW140
GAAATAATGATATAATTTATTATATTACTAGGGCTATTCACATTCTTCAACAAAAACAAAAGATTCTATGCAATTAGTCATTTCCAATCTTTCTAAAAGATATCCCAATGGCGTTCAAGCACTCAATAATGTTAGTTTAACAATTAAAGAGGGTATGTTTGGCCTTTTAGGCCCCAATGGAGCAGGTAAGTCTTCTTTAATGAGGACGATTTCTACTCTACAAGAAGCAGATAGTGGAAGTATATTTTTAGATGATTTAGATGTACTAAAAGAAAAAGAATCCGTTAGAAAAATATTAGGATACCTCCCCCAAGACTTTGGCGTCTATCCTAAAATCAGCTCTGAACAGATGCTTGACCATATTGCATGTTTAAAAGGAATAAGCAATGCTAAAGAAAGAAAAGAAACCGTAGACAATTTATTGAATAGGGTTAATCTTTATACAGACCGAAAAAAGAATCTAGGCACTTATTCTGGAGGAATGAAACAACGCTTTGGTATTGCTCAAGCATTGTTAGGGAATCCCAAATTAATCATTGTAGATGAGCCAACTGCTGGCTTAGATCCCGCAGAAAGAAATCGATTTTATAACTTATTAAGTGAAATAGGAAACAATACGATTGTCATATTGTCTACACATATTGTTGAAGACGTAAGAACACTATGTAGTGATTTTGCCATTATATGCAAGGGTGAATTACTAAGACATGATCAACCCGATGATGCAGTAAATGAATTAGAAGGAAAAATTTATACAAGGTCAGCAGATAAAGCAACGGTTCAACAATTAAAAGAAGAATATCAAGTAATCAGTGTTCAAATGAAAAGCGGCAGCTTAAGTGTACGCATATTCAGTGATACCAATCCTGGTAATGATTTTAGAAGTGTTTCTCCTGCACTTGAAGATGTTTACTTCCATCAGATTGCTTCTAAAATGGATATGGCAACCATATAAACTAACTCAAAAACCATTCATATGTTTTGGCAAATTTTTAAATTTGAGTTGGCCTATCGTTCTAAAAGACCAGCTTCATATATTTATTTTTTCATCTTCTTTTTACTGGGATTTATATCCATAGCAACTGGCTCTTCACCTGCATCAGAAAAAGTATTCCATAACGCACCTTGGACTATTGCAGACGGCACCATTACTTTTAGCTTACTCATGATGTTGGTGTGTTCTGCCATCATGGGTGTTCCCTTGTATAGAGATGTAGAACACCAAACCAGGCAATACTTTTTTAGTTATCCCATTACCAAAGGCGGATATTTTTGGGGAAGATTTTTGGGTTCATTCTTTTATGTATTAGTAGTTGGCACAGCATTCAACTGGGGATGCTATTTGGGAGCTTATATGGGGCCAATAATGGGACAAGTACCCGCTGAAAGAATTGGCGATTACGGTCTCTGGAATTATTTGGAACCGGCATTTTTATATGGGTTCAGCAATTTATTGATTTCTTCTTCCATATTTTTTGCATTAGTAGCAGTAACAAGGAATGTAAAAGTGGTTTACAGTGCCAGCATACTATTATTAATTGGCTACTTACTTTCCAATTTCTTAGTACAAGATTTAGAGAAAAGAGATTTGGTAAAATTATTAGACCCTTTTCTAATCAATACTTTTCAACTTGAAACTAGATACCTTACTCCTTTTGAAAAAAACCATTTGGTATTGCCTTTTTCAAAAGTCTTCATTATCAATCGGATTATTTGGATGGGAATTTCTATTGCCATTACGCTTTTAGCCTACTGGCGATTTAGCTTTTCCGCATTTCTCAATGCAGAAACCAAAAAAGAAAATAAGAAAAAACAATCGATTGATAATGCCCCAATAGCTCAACCACTTAAAAAGGTTTCCCAAGATTTCTCTCAAGGATATATGCGAAGAGTTTGGTGGAGACTCACTAAAATTGAGTTCGTTAATATTATTAGAGATAATTATTTCAAAGCTATTTTACTTGGGGGGTTAATTTTTTTAATACTTGATTTTTGGATTGGCAACCTATTGTATAGTGTTCCTGATAGGCCTTTGACCATTTTCTTAATGGACTACAAAAGCTATGATTATAATCTATTCATTTTTATCATCTTACTATTTTATTCTGGCGAAACCATTCACAGAGAAAAAACAACCCGTTACAATATCATCAATGATGCCATGCCAGTGTCTAATGTGGTTTTTTTATTCTCCAAGTTTTGCAGCATGGTTGGTATTGCCATCATCTTAGTTACTATACCAATGGTGATTGGCGTACTTATTCAAGTATTGAAAGGTCATACAGATTTTAATTTTTCCGTTTACTTTTTAGAACTGTATGTATTGACTTTGCCAGGATTTATACAAATGATTCTTTTGTCATTTGCAGTGCATCTATTAGTCAATAATAAGTTTGGCGGACACGGTGTTTCCATGATTATTTGGGTTTGCTTATTCTTATTGAGATCATTTGGTAAAATGGATTATAACCTTTTCTTCTACTTCTATACACCCAATTATCGCTGGAGTGATATGAACGGAATTGGTCATTTTCTAGAACCTCAGTTATGGTTTAATTTCTATTGGATCAGCTTAGGTTGTTTATTAACCGTAATAGCCTATTTATTTTACCAAAGAGGAATTGCAGGTGGATTTAAAGAAAGATGGAGGGTAGCTTCTAGCAGATTTAATGGAACGCCAAGAATACTCATCGTTCTATTCTTCATTTGCTGGATAGGCTCGGGATCTTTTATATACTATAATGTAAGCTATCTAAATAACTATATCAGTGATTCAAAGTCTAAAAACAATTTGGCACTGTATGAAACCACATTAAAGAAATATGAAAAAAAGGTACAGCCTAAAGTAACACAGGTTTTGATGCAGGCAGATATTTTTCCAGATGAAAGAAAAGTAAAAATCTATGCAAAATTATCATTGAAAAATAAAACTACTACTGCAATTGATTCTTTGCACTTATTAGCAGATGAAAATATTCAGTACCAGATTTTGTACAATGGGCAACCGCTTACATACAAGTCTCCATTATTTTTCAAACACGCTGCATTCAATTTTTTAAAAGAAGGCATGGATACCGCCAACTATAGAATTTATGGACTACCCGCACCTATGCAACCAGGTGATACGGCTTTACTGGAAGTATATTCTGTGATTGAAAATAAAGGGTTTCCTAATAGTGGATTATCGAGAGAAATTCTTCAAAATGGAACATTTTATTCAGGGGGTATTCCTTCATTCGGTTACGACCCCAACAGAGAGTTGAATGGTGACGAAGACAGAAAAAAATACAAACTAGCTAAAAAAGAAGATGAGTACCCCGACCAAAATGATCCAGAAGGTAAAGCTACTATGTTATTTAATGATGATGCAGACTTAATACATTTTGAAGCAACGGTGAGTACATCAAAAGATCAAATAGCGATTGCACCGGGCTACCTGCAAAAAACCTGGGAGAAGGATGGCAGAAAGTATTTTCAATACGTTCAAGACACACCCATTGACTACTTCTTTAGTATTTTATCAGCCAAATATGATGTTTTAAAAGATGAAGTAACTATATCGAATGGCGAAAAAATAAATATTGAAATCTTCCATGACCCCAAACACAAATTCAACTTAGACAGATTTAAAGCAGCTTATAAAGATGGCTTGGAATATTTTTCTAAGAGCTATGGCAATTTCCAGTTTAGGCAAATGCGTTTAATGGAATTTCCGCGTTATGCAGGATTTGCACAAAGTTTTCCTAACACCGTTCCATTTGCGGAAAGTTTTGGATGGGTTGCAGATTTTAGTGACCCTAATTCTTTTGACTACGTGTACTATGTTACTGCACATGAATTAGCCCATCAGTGGTGGGGACATCAGGTTGTTCCAAATAAAACAAGAGGATCAAACTTAATTTCAGAAGCACTAGCAGAGTATACCGCCTTGATCTTAACGGAACGCAAGTATGGGAAAGACAATATGAAAAGGTTCTTAAAAGATGAATTAGATGGTTACTTAACAGGAAGAGCAAATGAATCCAAAAAGGAAAACACTTTTATCAATTGTAATCGATCATACCAATGGTACCAAAAGGGCAGTTTAATTTTATATGGGTTACAAGATTTAATTGGTGTAGACCAACTGAATAAAGCTTTACATGAATTCAGAGATAGCTTTGCCTTAAAAGAGAACCCACCTTTTGCTGGCAGTACAGACTTGTATGCATTCATTGATAAATACACACCTGATTCAGTGAAATACTACCTTGTAGATACTTGGAAAAAAATCACTTTATACGATAACAAAGCCATCAGTGCTAAATCAGTTAGCGTTGGCAAAGATTTATATGAAATCACCATTCAGGTAAATACCAATAAATATTATGCAGATAGTACTGGCAAAGAAACACTTGCAAAAATGAATGACTACATAGATATTGGCGTTTTTGCAGCTGAATCAACTGACAAGAACGGGAGAAAAAAAGTAAACCCCATATTCTTACAGAAATACAAATTAACACCAGGACAGAAAAGTATAAAGATTAGAGTGAAGGGCAAACCAGTTAAAGCAGGGATTGACCCATATAACAAACTAATTGATAGAATTCCTGATGATAATACTGTTGATATTGAATAAGTAAATTATTATTTAGTTGTGCAATGTTTTTACGATGAAAAAGCCCCAAATTTTGGGGCTTTTTTTATCGTTCTAATTTAAATCCGATTTCTTTGGCAGGTGGCTTGGGAGCATTGGCAACTTTCCAACCCAATCTATACATCCAATCTGTTATTTTTTTCAACTTAGTATAATCAATTCGTTCAGCATTATCTAAGGGCGTATGATAGTCTGGGTGCAATAAAGTAGTAAACATCAAAGATGGAATACCCAATCTTGCATAAGGCAAATGATCACTCCTAAAATACCATCCTTCAGGATGAGATGGCTTGTCCCATAATGTATCTAATTTAAATTTAGGACCTTCTAGATTTGCTTGGTACAGCATTTCAACTAGTTCTGATGAGTTTTTATGCGGTGATTGGGTCCCCAATACCGCTGCACTATCTGGATGATTTCTTCCAATCATATCAGCATTAAGCACAGTAACTATATTAGTGATAGGTACAGTTGGATGCCCTGCATACCATTTTGAACCTAGCAACCCTCGCTCCTCTGCTCCATGTATCACAAAAAACACTGAACGTTTAGGAGGATTTTTCTTAAACGCCCTTGCCATAGCAAACATGGCAACATCAATACTCGCATTATCATCAGCCCCATAATAAATACTATCTCCATTCATAGGATTTCTAATGCCATGGGCATCAGTATGTCCACTATATAAAAGAAATTCTTTTGAAAGCGTTGGATCAGTACCATCAATTTTTCCAATAATATTCACAGACGGATAATCATACTGTTCAATAATAATATTGGCATTTAGAAAAGCATCTCCTTTTTGTAATGTATTTTTAGCAGAAGATCTGACCCAAATTACAGGAACTGTATTTTTAATGTTCATTGCAGGACCGCCATCAACTTCATAAGCACCTTGCTTAAAATTAGCAACCGCATCTTCCCAAGTTTTTTCCCCAATTTCATCTGCAATAAAAATAATTCCTAACGCTCCTTTTGCAATTAAAGGATTACCATATCTTGCTTGAACAGACCTTGCATAACGCCAGCTGGGTAAAGAGATCGCCGGGTTGTATAAAGAAGGATCTGCTTCCATTGCAATCACTTTCCCTTTCACATTCTCAGCACTTAAACTTGCCACTTCCGACTTATTTACAAATAATATAGGTGCGTTAATTTTGCAGTTAGCCATTTGAGCAACAGCCACTTCAGACCACCATTTTAAGGATTGATTGTTGATTTGTATTGAACTTTGTTGATTAATTCTATTTCGCCAAATATTGAAATACTGAAAATAAGTACCGTCATCTCCAGCAGGTTTCAAACCAATTTCCCTATACATCTCCCCAATCCACATAGCTGCTTTTAATTCATCAATCGTTCCTCCAGACCTGCCTTTAAAATGAGCATCCGCTAAAGCGTATAAATCTTTTTTTAAATCAGATTCTTTAATGGAAGCCAACGCAGGGGGATTTGATTTTGATTGAATAGACTGAGCGTTCAACCCAATTCCCACTACCAACAATTGAAATAGAATGAGCGTTTTTTTCATAAATAATTAGATTAATCTATCACTTCATAAATGGTCATGGGAAATTGTTTGTTCTTCAAATTAACTTCCCCTATTTTCTTGCAATTAAATGAATCTTTAATCTGTAGATAAGCTTTTTCAGAAATGACTATCTGATTAGAACCTGCTGCAGCTTGTAAACGTGAAGCCGTATTCGCAACATCCCCAATAACCGTATAATCTAATCTTCTCAAATTAGCAGACCCAATGTTTCCAGAAATTAATTCTCCAGATGCAATCCCTATGGATAACGCTGGCTTAAAATTAGTTTGGGTTAATTGCGTTGATAGTTTGGCAATATCATTTCTTACTGCTAAAGAAGCATCAATTGCTCTATCTAAATGATGATTACCTCTGAATACTGCCATCACGGCATCACCGATAAATTTATCTACGTGACCATTTTGAGCAATAATTCCTTTAACAATCACATCAAAATAATCATTTAACAGTTGAACAACTGTATTAGCTGGTTCTACTTCGGTAATAGCAGTAAAACCACAAATATCTATAAAGACCACTGTTGCATCAATGGTTTCATTTTGCATGATAGAATCTTCATATTCGCGGCTACCCATGAATTTCAGAACGTTCTCATCCACGTACATTTTGAGAATATTATTTTCTTTGATTGCCTTGAGCGTTTCTTTTAACTGGCTTACATGTTTGATGGTCTTTTCGATGGTAAGTTCTAAATCTTCAAAATTAACCGGCTTGGTTACAAAATCAAATGCACCTTTATTCATAGCCGATCGAATATTATCCATATCACCATATGCAGAAACCATAACGGTTCGAGTAAGAGGGGCCAAATCAGTTAGCCTAGAAAGAAGAGTCAACCCATCCATTTCAGGCATATTGATATCAGACAAAACAACGTCAATATCAGGATGAGCTGCTAACTTTTCAATGGCGTCATTCCCATTCAAAGCAAAAACAAAATCATAGTGTTGTTCTCGAATTTTTTGACGAAATTTTTGCCTTATCAATAATTCTAAATCTGATTCATCATCAGCTACCAAAATTTTAGTCATGCTGTTTTGTTTTTAATTTTTCTTTTAGCAAATTAAAATCAACCGGTTTGGTTAGAAAATCGTCAGCCCCTAATTTCATGGCTTGATCATGATTCTCTTTATCACCATAAGCTGTAATCATCATAACTACAGGGGGTGGTGCTTCGTATTTTTCTTTAATATTTTTCAACAATTCTAAACCACTCATCCCAGGCATGTTAATATCAGATAAAATTAAAACAGCTTCGTGGTGATTTGCTTTCATATAATCCAAAGCTTGCTCTCCAGAAAATGCAAAGGCAAAAACAAATTCGCCTGCTCTGATCTCCTTTCGAAATCTTTGCTCAAATAATGCTTGAACATCTGTTTCGTCATCTACAACTAATATTTTCATAAAATAAAATTATTTTTTTTGATACAATTTATTGTTTAGGAAGATAAATAACAAAACTGGCTCCTTGACCTACTAAACTGTTTAGCTTTATTTCCCCGCCGTGTGCTTTTACAATATCGTAACTTAAACTCAAACCCAATCCCGTTCCTTGTCCAGTGGGTTTAGTAGTAAAAAATGGCTGAAATATTTTATCTGTAATTTCTTGGGGTATTCCGTTCCCATTGTCAGATACATTAATCTCAATTTGATTATTTAGTTTTTTGGTACTTACCGTTACCATTGGCTCATAACCTTCTATTCCTTGTTTCGCCTTTTCGGCAACAACATAAAATGCATTGG
>CALRUG020000147.1:0-7926 GCA_943371295.1 Synechococcus sp. UW140
AGCCACTTACGGTTCAGGTAGTCCGGTCATTGGCATATTAGCAGAATATGATGCATTGCCGGGATTAGCTCAAGAAGCAGTAGCAGAAAAAAAATCCATTGAAGGAAAAGCAGGAGGTCATGGATGTGGCCATCATTTATTTGGAACAGCATCTGTTTCTGCGGGTATTGCCATCAAGAAATTAATTGAAGAAAAGAAATTTACTGGTACTATCAAAGTATATGGATGCCCTGCAGAAGAAGGAGGAAGTGGAAAAGTATATATGGTTCGTGAGGGACTATTTAAAAATGTAGATGCGGTAATTCATTGGCATCCTGATGATGAAAACAAAGTGTATATGACCAGCTTTATTGCCAATAAATCTGCAAAGTTTAAATTTTATGGCATTTCCTCTCATGCAGCTATGTCGCCAGAAAATGGACGATCCTCTTTAGACGCGGTAGAAGCCATGAATAATATGGCGAATATGATGAGAGAACATATTCCACAAGAAACCAGAATACATTATGTAATCACCAATGGAGGTAAAGCACCCAATGTGGTTCCTGATTATGCAGAAGTATATTACTATGTGCGACACCCTAAAAGAGAAGTAGCGGTTGATGTATTTGATAGAATCACCAAAGCAGCAGAAGGAGCTGCACTAGGAACTGGCACAACTATGCAATATGAAATCGTAGGGGGAACACACGACTTATTGATTAATAAAACATTGGCTTCCCTGATGCAAGAGAATCTTGAAAAAGTAGGTGGAGTTATTTATACAGAAGAGGAAAAAGTATTTGGGAGAAAACTTCAAGCCAGTTTTTTTAATAAAGCACCTTCCATAGAAGAAGCTAGTACCATTAAACCATTACAAAAAGAAACCAATGCAGGCGGAGGTTCAAGTGATGTGAGTGATGTAAGCTATGTAGTTCCAACTGTTGGACTTGAAGCAGCAACCTGGATTCCAGGAACATCTGCACATAGCTGGCAAGCAGTTGCTTGTGGAGGAACTGAAATTGGTACAAAGGGAATGTTGGTAGCAGCAAAAACCATGGCATTAACCGCCATAGATTTATTCAATAAACCTGCTGTTATTATAAAAGCAAAAGAAGAATTTATACAAAGCGTTGGTGATTATAAATACAAGCCCTTACTAGGAGATAGAAAACCAGCTCTGAATTATAGAGACTAAAAATTTGATGAATAGTATTTCGAATTTATCTGCTCAATAAATAATCTTTAAAAGAAGTATACTCATTTTTCAGGGGTATGCTTCTTTTTTCTTTGGCAAATAATTCCATCGCCGCAAGCGGGATTAAAGGCTCCGAGCCAATAGCCGTTTTAATTGCATCAGGAAATTTCACAGGATGTGCCGTTTCCAAAATATATCCTTTTGAATTGGCATGCGTTTGTTGGTACTGATTTAATGCTGCATATGCCACTGCCCCGTGAGGATCTAATAAATAATCATCTTGTTGGTATACTTTGCGAATAGTTTGAATGGTTGTATCATCTGAAATAGTATACCCGGAAACCAATGAACTAAAAGCAGTATAATCCTGATTCATCAGTTCCAATATCCTAACAAAATTGCTAGGATTGCCAACATCCATTGCGTTTGAAATAGTGGGTATCGTCGGTTTTGTATTAAAAATACCTGTTTGCAAATAATCAGGTACGGAATCATTTACATTACAAGCAGCAATAAAATGCTGCACTGGCAATCCTGTTTGATAGGCCATGATGCCTGCACAAAGATTTCCAAAATTTCCACTAGGAACTGCAATCACAGGAGCAGTATTTTCCTCCCACTGTTGATAAGCTAGAAAATAATAAATCTGTTGAGAAAGCCATCTGGCAACATTAATGGAATTGGCCGAACTCAATTGCATCTTGTTAATAATGTCATTGTCTGCAAACGCAGCTTTCACCATCGCCTGACAATCGTCAAAACTTCCATCAATTTCTAAAGCAGTAATATTCTCCCCACAAGTAGTCAATTGTAATTCTTGAACCGGACTTACTTTACCAGAGGGATATAAAATGATAACGTCAATTCCTTCTACACCCAAGAAACCATTAGCCACAGCACCTCCTGTATCTCCAGAAGTAGCCACCAAGATGGTTATTTTATTTTGTTGATTTTTGGAGAAATAAGATAAACAACGACTCATAAATCTAGCCCCCACATCTTTAAATGCAAAAGTGGGTCCATGGTATAATTCAAGCGAAGCTATTGTTGAATGAACCGATTTTAATGGAAAAGGGAAGTTGACTGTTTCACTTACAATTCGATATAATTCATCCGCAGGTATGGCATTCCCCACAAAAGGCTCCATCACTCGAAAAGCAATTTCTTCTTTAGATAGGTTTTTAAGTTGATCAATAAAATTAGTTGTATGAACAGGAATTCGTTCAGGAAAATACAAACCCTTATCGGGTGCTTGACCCAATATAGTCGCTTCTTTAAAATCAACTACAGGGGATTGTTTATTTAGACTAAAATATTTCATGACGCTTCCATTAATTGAATACCATTGGTATTTATGGTAGTAACATAAGTATGGTAGTTTAATCCGATGGAATCATAAATTTGCCCCATTGCTATTTCAACAGACTTGGCAGTAAATTCGTTGGTGCTCAACATAAATATGGATGGCCCAGAGCCCGATATACCTCCACCCAAGGCCCCTAACTCTTTACTCATTTTTTTTACTTGATCAAAAGCAGGAATGAGGATACTACGGGTAGGTTCTATCAAAACATCTTCTAGAGATCTTCCAATTAAGTCATAATCTCCCTGTTCTAAACCTGCAACTAAACCTGCGATATTGCCCCATTGCTTAATGGCATCTTTCAATAAAATTTGTTGTTTCAGAATGCTTCTTGCATCAGCAGTTCTCACTTCAATTTGTGGATGTACAATGGTTACATATAAATCAGGCACAGTGAGCTTTATAATATCTAGTGGAAATACAGAACGAATTAGCGTAACTCCTCCATAAATACAAGGAGCAATATTATCTGCATGCTTTACGCCAGAAGCCAGCTTTTCTCCATTCATGGCAAACCGAACCAAGTCTTCTTTTGAAAAAGGATTTCCCAATAAAGCATTTGCACCAACTACAGCACCTGCTGAGCTGGCTGCACTTGAACCTACTCCACTGCCAGGTTTAATTTGTTTATTAATGGTAAGCTTAAACCCTACAGGTTGATTATATGCTTCTAGCAAAGCCAATAAAGCAGCACCAGCAACATTTTGCAAGGGGTCTGTAGGTAAATTATAGTTGTCTTCGTTTACAATGTTAATACCGGGTTCGTCTTTGAATTCAATGTACATGATATCATACGGATCATTTACAGCAAATCCTAATACATCAAAGCCACAAACCATATTGGCAACTGTTGCAGGACTATGTATGGTAATTTTTTTTGGCATGGTTATGCTACTCTAATGATATCTGCAAATACACCAGATGCAGTAACTTCTGCACCAGCACCTGCACCCTTAATAACCAATGGCTGTTCAGGATAGCGTTCTGTATAAAACAAGACCAAATTATCTTTACCATACAAATGATAAAAATCAGAATGAGCTGGAATATGTTGTAAACCAACTTTAGCTAGCCCTTTATTGAACTCAGCTACAAATTTCAATTTTGCATTGTTTGCTTTTGCTGATTCGTATAATTGTTTAAAATGGGGTTCTTGTTTTTCCATTTCTGAATAAAAGTCTTCAACAGATCCATCAAAACAGCTGGCAGGTAAAAAAGACTCATTGGTTATCTGATCCATTTCCATTTGCTCTCCTGCTTCTCTTGCTAGAATCATGATTTTACGCATCACATCGGTTCCCCCTAAATCTAATCGAGGATCGGGTTCAGTATAACCTTCATCTTGTGCGCGTTTAACAATATGTGCAAAAGGTATTGTACCATCATAATGATTAAAAACAAAATTCAATGTACCAGATAAAACTGCCTGAATTTTATTGATCTTGTCTCCACTTCTTAATAAATCATTCAACGTTCCAATAATGGGTAAACCCGCACCCACATTGGTCTCATATAAAAATTGTGTATTAAAGGTTCTAGCTAATAATTTCAGTTTTTTATAATCGGTAAACGATGCTGAGCAGGCAATTTTATTACATGCAACTACGGCAATACTCTTCTGCAATAAACTACCATATACAGAAGCAACCGTATCATTGGCTGTAACATCAACAAAAACACTATTGCGTAAGTTTTTTTGAATGATTGATTCCACAAAAGAATGAATATTGGCTTCAGGTGCTTGTTCTAATAAAGCCTTCCAATTGGTTAAGTCGATACCTCCATCATCTAAAATTAATTTTCTGCTATTGGCAATGCCAACTACTTGAATTTGCAAACGCATATGTTCTTTTAGGTATTGCATTTGCTGGTGTATCTGACTCAATAATTTACCACCCACATTCCCTGCACCAGCAATAAACACATTCAATTGCTTATAGGTAGTTTCAAAAAAATCTTCGTGTAAAACATTGATGGCTTTTTTAACATCCACAGCAGCAATAACAGCAGAAATATTTTTCTCTGAAGAGCCTTGAGCAATTGCACGAACATTAATACCATTTCTTCCCAAGCCGCCAAACATTTTACCACTAATACCAGGATGGCTTTTCATTTGCTCACCTACCACCGCAATAATACTCAAGTTGGTTTCTACCGTTACTGGATTTACTTTTCCATTTTCAATTTCATAGGCAAAAAAGGCATCAATTGATTGTTGTGCAACTAGCGCATCAGCTTCATTAATTGCCACACAAATTGAATATTCAGAAGAGCTTTGTGTAATCAAAATCACATTGATATTGCGCATGGCCAGTACTTCAAACAAACGCTTACTAAAGCCTGGTATACCAATCATCCCACTTCCCTCTAAACTTAGTAAAGCAATTTTATTAATACTTGATATGCCTCTTACAATATCATTATTGGTAACTGCATGTTGCTGAATGACTGTTCCAGCCGCATCTGGTTCAAACGTATTTTTCACCCATACCGGAATATTTTTTTTCATCACCGGTTGTATGGTAGGGGGATAAATAATCTTTGCGCCAAAATGAGAAAGCTCCATTGCTTCCTGATAAGAAATGGCTTCGATGGGTTTTGGATTTTGAACCAATCTTGGATCAGCTGTCATCATTCCAGTTACATCAGTCCAAATTTCCAGCGAAGTGGCATTGATTGCTGCAGCAAAAATGGCTCCAGTATAATCTGACCCCCCTCTACCTAAAGTAGTAGTGTATTTTTTATCATTGGATGCAATAAATCCAGGTGCTACATATAGTTGGGCAGGATGTGATTTTAAAAACCCTTGAATAAGGGCATTGGTTTTCTCCAATTGAACCGCTGCATTACCATATTGTTCATTGGTTAATATCATTTGTCTTGAATCTGTCCAAACAGGCTGCAAATTCATTTCAGTGAATTTTGCCGTGATGATATAGGAGGATAATAATTCACCATAGCTAACCAACCGATCTTTAATTCGAGCAGATAATTCACCTAACAAAAAAATACCATCACAAACTCTTTCTAATTCGTTGAGTTGTTGTTTTACCCAACTTAATGTTGCACTTTGGTTTTGTATATGTAATAAAGCACGCACTGTTTCTAAGTGCTTATTCTCTAACAATTGAATTTGCTCTTTATATGATTCATTCCCTGCTGCTGCTTTAACACCTATTTCAATAAGTTGATCGGTAACACCCCCCAATGCAGATACGACCAAAATGGTAGGCGATGTTTGTATCGCTTTTACAGCTATAGCTACTACTTTGTTGATATTATCTGCGTTGGCAACAGAACTCCCCCCAAACTTCAATACCTGCATATAGATTCATTATTAAATTAAGTATCCAAACAAATTATCATTCTTGTTAATAGGCGTAAAGTTGATATGGTACTGCTTCATATTTGCTAACAAGCGCTCATAATCCCCTTTATCCTGCATTTCAATTCCAACTAAAGCAGGCCCAGTTTCTTTATTGTGTTTTTGCATGTATTCAAAACGGACGATATCATCGGTTGGGCCCAACACATGATTTACAAATTCCTTTAAAGCACCAGGCCTTTGAGCAAAACGAATTAAGAAGAAATGTTTAAGTCCTTCAAATTGTAAAGAACGTTCTTTTATTTCTTGCATCCGATCTATATCATTGTTGCTACCACTTACTATACAGACTACTTTTTTCCCCTTAATTGCATCTGCATAATCATCCAAAGCTGCAATGGATAAAGCGCCTGCAGGTTCCACTACAATGGCATCTTCATTATATAGTTTCAAAATGGTAGAGCACACTTTCCCTTCATTTACCAATGTCATTTCATCAATTACTTCTTTGCAAATAACAAATGGCTGATCGCCTACTCTTTTTACTGCTGCTCCATCAACAAATGGATCAATATTATCTAGCTTAATTGGATGACCGGCTTGCAAAGCTGCAGTCATTGAAGGGGCGCCCTCTGGTTCTACGCCAATAATTTTAGTGGATGGAGACTTATCGTGAAAATAAGCCCCAACCCCTGCTATTAATCCTCCTCCACCCACTGGAGCAAACAAATAATCAATATGAGCCAATTCTTCTAGAATTTCAACTCCTACTGTTGCTTGACCTTCAATAATTTTAACATCATCAAATGGAGGAATAAAAGTCATTCCATTGGCTTCAGTAAAAGCTTTAGCAGCAGTGGCACAATCATCAAAAGTATCGCCCACTAATTTTATTTCGATATGACCGTCCCCAAACATTTTTGTTTGTGTTACTTTTTGATTGGGCGTAATGATGGGCATAAAAACAACCCCTTTTATATTTAATACTTTACAACTATACGCAAAGCCTTGCGCATGATTACCCGCACTTGCACAAACCACTCCGTTTGCTCTTTGGGTTTCATCCAAACTACTAATCATATTGTAAGCACCACGCAATTTATACGAACGAACAATTTGCAAATCTTCTCTTTTCAGATAAATGGAACAATCGTATTTTTTAGAAAGTGAAGCATTAAAAATTAATGGCGTATGCTTTACCACTTTACGCAGTTTTAAACTAGCTGCTTCAATATCTAAACCAAATGACTGTAAGGATGTATGGTTGCCTATCATGATTGATTGAATCAAAGGTTAGTTGCAATGGTTTTCATATCTGTCATTGCATGTCGTAATTTTTCTCCTACAATTTCTACAGGATGATAACGTATTACTGCATTAACCGCTATTAGTGTTTTGTTATCTACTCCATTGTCTTTGCCCTCATTAAAATTTTTACCAATCGTATCGGTTTCGATTTTCTCCATAAAGCCTGCCAATAATGGCTTACAAGCATGATCAAATAAATAACAACCATATTCTGCTGTATCAGAAATAACCCTATTCATTTCGTACAATTTCTTTCTAGCAATGGTATTGGCAATTAATGGGGCTTCATGTAAAGATTCATAATAAGCAGACTCTTCTTTAATCCCCGCTTCCACCATTGTTTCAAATGCCAATTCTACACCTGATCTAACAAAAGCGACCAATAAAAGCCCATTGTCAAAATATTCTTGTTCCCCAATTTTCATATCCCCAGGTGTGGTTTTTTCAAATGCAGTTGCACCAGTCGCTTCTCTCCAAGTCAATAACTTTTTATCGCCATTGGCCCAGTCTTCCATCATCCCTGAAGAAAAAGCACCACTCATAATATCGTCTTGGTGTTTCTGAAACAAGGGACGCATGATTTGCTTTAGCTCTTCAGATAACTCAAAAGCTTTCAACTTTGCAGGATTAGATAATCGATCCATCATGGCAGTAATGCCACCTTGTTTAAGGGCTTCGGTAATTACTTCCCAACCGTATTGAATGAGTTTTGCTGCATAACCTGCATTGATTCCCTTCTCAATCATTTTATTG
>CALRUG020000148.1:0-7835 GCA_943371295.1 Synechococcus sp. UW140
CTTGAGTTTGCTGTCAGATTAGTGTTTAATTAATCTGCGGTGAGGGCGGGATTCGAACCCGCGGTACAGTTTAACCCGTACGGCAGTTTAGCAAACTACTGATTTCAGCCACTCATCCACCTCACCGTCCTTACTCCTTTCGGAGAGGGGTGCAAAAATAAGTTTCCTAAGCTTAACTGCCAAAAATTGATTGAAAAATTCATAAAATAAAACATCCCGTCTGAAAGAGACGGGATGCACAATATTATAAGACCCAATAAAAATTGAATTACATAGCAGCTAACTGCACTTTCTGGGTTAATTCCATTACATTTTCTCTGAATATAGAGTCGGTATCCATCAAGTCTTTCACCGTTTGACAAGAGTGAATAACCGTGGTATGGTCTCTACCGCCAAAATGTTCCCCAATGGTCTTTAAAGAGTTCTTGGTAAAAGCCTTGGCCAAGTACATGGTAATTTGACGTGCTTGTACAATTTCTCTTTTACGCGTTTTATGCAACAAACGATCATAAGGAACATCAAAATATTCGCAGACCATTTTTTGAATAGCGTCAATGGTAATTTCTTTGCTACTGGTCTTAACAAAGTTTCTCAATACCTTCTTAGCCAACTCTACATCAATTTCTTTCTTATTCAAAGAAGACTGAGCCAATAAAGAGATTAATGCGCCTTCTAATTCACGCACATTGGTATTGATATTATAAGCAACGTATTTGATTACCTCTTTAGGCATATCTAATCCGTCGTTCTTCATTTTCTTTTCTAAAATCTCAATTCTTGTTTCGTAGTCGGGTACTTGTAAGTCTGCACTTAGTCCCCATCTAAATCTACTCAACAAACGTTCCTGCATACCATCTAAATCCTTCGGTGGTTTATCAGAAGTTAATACCAATTGCTTGCCACTTTGGTGCAAGTGGTTAAAGATGGCAAAGAAAGCATCTTGGCTTTTTTCTGCCCTACTGAAAAACTGCACATCATCAATAATCAACACATCAATTAACTGATAGAAGTGGATGAAGTCATTAATAGCATTATTACGACTATGGTCAACAAATTGATTAATGAATTTTTCACTGCTCACATATAACACCACTTTAGAAGGGTGCATTCTTTTCACATCATTTCCGATGGCTTGAGCCAAATGGGTTTTACCCAATCCTACTCCACCATAAATAACCAACGGATTAAATGAATTGGCTCCTGGCTTTTCTGCCACTGTTTTACCAGCTCTGCGGGCAACCCTATTGCAATCGCCTTCAATAAATGAATCAAAAATATACCCATGATTCAATTGAGGATCAATTTGCATTTTCTTCAACCCTGGAATAACAAAAGGATTCTTCACTGGATTATCAATCACCAATGGAAAATTCATTTCGTTGTTGTTGATCGATTTAGGACCACGTGCAGGAATATCAACAGAACCATTTCTGCCATTTGTATTTCCGCTATCTACCATGATTCGGTATTCTAATCTAGCGTCTTTACCTAATTCACGTTTTAAGGTCTTGGCAAGCAAAGTGACATAGTGCTCTTCTAAGTACTCATAAAAGAATTGCGATGGAACTTGTATCATCAATACATTCCCTTTTAATTCTACTGGAGTAATAGGTTCAAACCATGTTTTAAAATGTTGCCATTCTACAATGTCTTTAATAATCTTTAAACAATTGATCCAAACATTTTCAGCGTTCTTAGCCATACAAAAAAGTGAACAATTTTATATAATCAGTTAAGTTTTGTCTCTGCTTACAAGTTATCTTATTTTCCCCATATGTGGATATGTTTAGAAAATAAAATAGGGATGCGAATATGTAGACTTTATGTTGAAAAAAAAATTTTTTTATTCGTTAGGTTTTCTCATTATAACTACAGTATGGGCTTTCGGGGAATTTTTTCTTTTGCTAGCCGAAAAATTATAATCCAAACGCCCCATTTGGATGCCTCCAAAGCCCATTTGGTTCACCAAAATATCCCCACCATCTTTGTTGGTGTATTTTCTAGGTTGATCAAAAAAGCGGTGTGTATGACCCCCAATGATTAAATCGATGTTCCGACTCTCTTTGGCCAAGATTTCATCGCTCACTTTGTTCTCACTGTATTTGTCTCCTAAATGCGACAAACAAATAATTAGATCACATTTTTTTTGTTTTAAAATTGCAGCAGTTTCATTGGCAGCAACAATGGGGTCTTTATACACCGTATTGCCGTATAAATTCTTTGGAACCAATCCTTCCAATTCAATCCCTACAGCTAAAATTCCAATGCGCTGTTTTCCTTTTTGAATAATGGTATAAGGCTGATAATTATATTCCATTGGTGTACTAGTGAAATCGTAATTACTAATCACAACAGGAAAACGGGCATGTTGTAATTGATTGGCAAAATTTTCAATCCCTGCATCAAAGTCATGGTTACCCATCGTAACAGCATCATAACCCATTTTACTCATCGCCTTAATTTCTGGTTCGCCCTTGTACAAATTAAAATAAGGGGTTCCTTGAAAAATATCTCCCGCATCTAACAAAAGGGTTGGATTATTCTCCTCCCGAATCGATTGAATAAGTGAAGCCCTTGCAGCTACACCACCCAATCCTTGGTTTCTACTCCCATCCATGGGAAAAGGATCTAATCTGCTATGTACATCATTGGTATGCAAAATGGTAAGCAAAGACTGCTCAGGAATGCCTTGCGCATTCAACAAAGAAGCTCCAGCTACGCTGCTAGCCATTACTGCAGAACCTGCCAATGCGGTTTGCTTAATAAAATGTCTTCTATTCATTGTTACTGCTGGTTACTCGGTTTTCAATTGTGGCATCTACGGGCTTACCACTTGCGGTAATTTGCTTGATGTATTCAATTAAAGCGTCTCGAATCAAGTACCCTTTGTTTTGAAAAGGGAATGGTTTTAACATGGCGGCATCGCTCCCCCCTTGTGCTATATAATCCGAATTGGCCGTTATATAAGTAGCATTACGATCCAATGGCTTTCCATTGATGATAATATCCACTGCCTGCTTATTCTTTATTTTAAAAGATGACCCTTTAGATATTGGCCAACCACCGTCTGCTGCAATATGATTCAACAAAGCTTCAATTACAGAACCCTTTAATTCTTGCAATACCAACAAATTATCGAAAGGCATTAACTCATACACATTTCCAACGGTAATATTTCCCTTATTGATGCTGGCCCTAATTCCACCTTGATTCATAAAAGCAATGTCTACGGGTAAGCCAAATTTCTTAGACGCCATTTCTTTCATACAATCGGCCATGAAATTTCCTAGCCCACTTTCAGGCAATCGCTTAGTCATGGTTGCTGGTGTAAACCCTATTATATCATTCATTGTTCTATTCACTTCAACCGAATAAGGCTGAATCAAATTGATTAAAGCTGTATCCGCTTTAATCTTGGGCGATACACTATAACCCATATAATTGACCGACTTCGGCACTTGGGTTGTACCACAAGCCAACAACAATACAATAAACCCACTATATAGAAAGGATATACTACGCATGAATAAACATTGAAGTAGAGGAAGGTACAATAATAATTGGAAAATTTAAACCTACTTTTGTAGTAAATAAAAGCACAAATATGAGCTACGAAATCACAGGCAAATTGGTTGCCAAATTTGATATAGTACAACGAACAGAAAACTTTAAAACCAGGGAATTTGTAATTGAAAAATCGGAAGATATTAATGGAAGAACCATTACCAATTATGTAAAGTTTCAATGTGTGCAAGACAAAACAGCCATGCCTGATCGCTTTAATTTAGGAGAAGAAGTAAAAGTGATGTTCAATATAAAGGGTACAAAGTGGATGAAAGATGGTCGAGAAAATTATATCACCAATTTAGACGCTTGGAGAATGGAAACAGTTAAACTCACTAGTGATGTAGACATGCCGCCATCTGCCAATTACAACGATATGCCGCCTCCTGGAGAAGTGGTAGACGATTTACCATTCTAAAATTCTCTAACTACTTTTTAGGATCAACACCTGACAGTATGCAAAAACAAATCACGTTAAAACTCAAGCCAGAAGAAGCCGCTCAGACCGAACTGGTGCATCAATTGATTGCGCAGTCTGCTGGCGTTGCTATTTCAGCGGTTACAGGATACAGAACGCTCAAACAATCTATTGATGCCCGAAGTAGACAGCAGGTTTGGATCAACCTAACGCTTCAGGCTTTCATTAACGAGCCTTATATTGAAAGAGAAAGAATCAGCATTCCTTTAGATGCGATTCCAACCAATGCAAAAACGGTCATCATCATTGGCGCTGGACCAGCTGGATTATTTGCGGCATTGGAATTAATTGAATTGGGCATCAAACCCATCATACTAGAAAGAGGTAAAGACGTTAAAGCAAGAAGAAGAGATTTAGCATTACTCAATAAAGAAGGTATTATTCATCCAGATAGTAATTATTGTTTTGGAGAAGGCGGAGCAGGCACGTACAGTGATGGGAAATTGTATACGCGCAGCAGCAAAAGAGGCAGCATAGATAAAGTATTGCAATTGTTTTATCAGTTTGGTGCTGAAGAAAAAATTTTATACCAATCGCATCCGCATATTGGTACCAATAAATTGCCACAGATTATTTCTGCTATGCGTGAGCAAATTATTGCTGCAGGAGGTGAAGTGCATTTTGAAACCAAGGTTATAGATATCATTACAAAAAAAGATGCAATACATGAACTCATCACCGCCAATGGCAACCGTTTTTCTGCAGACGCGTATATATTGGCAACTGGACACTCAGCCAGAGATATATTCAGGTTGTTGCAAGAAAAAAATATTTTAATTGAAGCAAAGCCATTTGCGCTAGGCGTCAGAATAGAACATCCGCAAAGCATTATTGATGCAGCCCAATACCATTGCGATTTTAGGGGAGCATTTTTACCACCTGCATCTTATAGTTTAGTGGAACAAGTAAACCAAAGAGGCGTATTTAGTTTTTGTATGTGCCCCGGGGGGATTATAGCCACCGCGTCAACAGATCCCGGCGAATTAGTAGTCAACGGCTGGAGCCCTAGTAAAAGAAACAATCCATTTGCCAATAGCGGAATGGTAGTACAAGTTGCAGAAAGGGATGCCTTAAATTATTTTAAAAAACAATCTGCTGATGCATTATTGCTAATGGATTTTCAACAATCGGTAGAACAAAAAGCATTTAATGCAGGGGGTGGAAAATTTGTAGCACCTGCACAAAGAATGGTAGATTTTTGTAACAACAAAACCTCTAGCGATTTACCCAATTGCAGTTATTTACCTGGATTAGCTTCAGCTAATTTAAAAGAAGTATTACCATCTTTTATTCGGGAGAGTTTACAGGGTGCACTAAAAATGTTTGGTGCAAAAATGAAAGGATATTATACCAACGATGCCGTATTGGTTGCAACGGAAAGCAGGACCTCCTCTCCTATTCGTATTCCAAGAGATGCAACAACATTAACGCATCCTCAACTCAATAATTTATATCCTTGTGGTGAAGGAGCGGGTTATGCAGGGGGGATTGTAAGCGCCGCAATGGACGGTCAAAGACTAGCCAGGCAGATTGCGCTAACATGGGGTCAATAAATGATTGCCTTATTTTTTCTTTGACTCTAATAAATTTTCCTTTATCAACGAATTGGATTGATAAGCTGCTTGCTCAGCTGCATACTGTTCTTTCTTTTCAGCAGACCAGTTAGTGATGCCACTCAAATCGGGTTTGCCTGCATCTATCCAAGCCGTATACCAAAAATCGGCAATCATATCTGCAGAATACAATAACTGTTGATTAATTGTAGGCTTTAATTTTTCCGAATAAGCTTTAGCAAAAGCAGAAGTGTACGACCTTGATTGTTTTCCGTTTCTCATTTGATAACGATACTTAGTAGAGTCGGTAAAGGTTAAACTAGTTTCTACTTCTTTTTCCAACATAGCAGGTACCAACTCATGCGCACGTTTGATCGCTCGGAAAACATCCTTAATAGGATTTCTTAAATAACGGACTTTATGTCCACTGTATAAATTGTATTGCTCTATTTCTAATTCAGGAATCATTGATTCCCATAAACTATGTAATCCTTGTTGATTGGTTAACTGTCCATCATAATTGATGGTAGTATGTAAGGGAACATTTGCGTCTCCTATATAATGGCCAAGGTCTGCGGCATAAAACAAAATAGAATCTTTGTTTTGCGTTTTAAATGCATTGGTCAGTTGATTTTTCAGCACAATAATTTGATAAGGAACATATCCATATTTGGTTAATGTATCCAAACTGTATTTTGCTATTGCTTTATTAAAGTCATGGGGCAAATCATGCGCAGGCTTTTCATTGAATGGCTCCAAATCAATAAAATGCTTGGGCGCTTCGGTACTATCGGAATTTCTTCTCGTATCTGCTCTTGGGGCATCGTACACCAACTTAGGCATATTACTGTGAAAAAAACCACTCAGTTCTGCAGGAAGTTGATAAACGGCTAGTTGGTGTATGGTTCTGTGAACCAAAAAACCCCAACTGCTTAATCCCACCAGTATTACTGCCAACAAGAACACGCTCCCCCCCCTTTGTAAACCCTTCATTTCGCTTGCTTTATATATTTTATGCAAAATTACTCAAAAACAAGCCCTTTCTTGTAATATTTTGTTGAAAGGCAACACTAATCATTACATTTAGTTCATATATAAACCATCATATGAGTGCAATTTTAGAATTAACCAATTTGAGAAAACATTATGCCACCCAAAAAGCGGTGGATGATATTAGTTTCTCCATTGAACAAGGAAGTATTTTTGGATTACTTGGGCCAAACGGCGCTGGTAAAACCACTTTATTGAGAATGATTACCGGGATATTTTATCCCGACAGTGGTCATATTCAATTTGATGGCAAAACCTTTGATCCATTAAATGACATCATCAAAATCGGATACATGCCCGAAGAAAGAGGCTTGTACAAAAAAATGAAAATTGGCGAACAAGCCATGTATTTAGCACAGCTAAAGGGTTTGAGCAAGGCAGAAGCGATGCAAAAAATCAAGTTTTGGTTCAAGAAATTGGAAATGGAAAGCTGGTGGAATAAAAAAGTAGAAGACCTTAGTAAGGGTATGAGCCAGAAATTACAATTTGTAACAACTGTATTGCATGAACCCAAACTCATTATTCTAGATGAACCTTTCAGTGGTTTAGATCCATTAAATGCCAACTTAATTAAAGAAGAAATTTATGGCTTAGCCAAAAGGGGCAGTACTGTTATATTCAGTACACATAGAATGGAGCAGGTAGAAGAAATTTGCGACCATATTGTTTTAGTAAACCTTGGTAAGAAAATTTTAGATGGAACAGTTTACGATATTAAACAGCAGTTTAAAGAGAACAAGTTTAGCATCAAACTAGCAGAATTGCCAGGTACACTAAGTGCCCCAGCATTCAATATTGTGAACGTAAACAACAATGAATTGATTTTACAAATTAATGAAGGATATAAAAGCAATGATATCTTAACCCATTTCTTAAACAATCAATGCACCATTGAATCATTTCATGAGATTCTTCCAACGCTGAATGAAATTTTCATCAACCAGGTAGAAGGAACACATGCAACAGCAAGGGCATTTCAAAAAATAGATAACTAATTATATGAACAAGATATTCATCATTATACAACGCGAATACCTCAGTAGAGTAATGAACAAGCGCTTTCTACTGACGACCATTCTTACGCCATTAATCATGGTCGGATTTATTGCAGGAGCTGCATTTCTTGCCGCAACAGACAAAGAATTGCATAAAATAGCTGTGATAGACCAGAATGGATTTTTCAAAGGGAA
>CALRUG020000149.1:0-7798 GCA_943371295.1 Synechococcus sp. UW140
CAGATTTTAACTCTTCAAAAAAAGACTTGACAAAATCAAAAGAAAGGGGCTTAGTGATATAGTCTATTACTGAAGAATAACTTCTAGCCTTTTCCCTATCCCGATTATCAATAGAAGAAGAAAGAACAATCACATTTGATGCATCTGAAATAGTAGCATAATCATCTAAAAATTCCCATCCCCCCCTTCCAGGGAAATTAATATCCAAAAAAATAAGTGTTTGATGCATATTTCCCATTTTTCGAATATCGTCTAATGCATCATCTATATCTATGTAAACCTCCACAGGCATTTCAGGCAATAATGCTTGAACTATTTTTCGATTCAAAACATTGGTAAGAACATCATCATCGATCATTAAAATTTTACTGAATTTTTCTGTTTCTTTATTCATGTTAAAAAATTCATCTTGTTGATTAAAAGAAAGTTTATGATTCAACTTAAAAATAGAAGAATTGATTAGCTGAATTGATTTTTTTGCTTCTCCTATTAATTCAACTCTTTCTACATCAGAAATAAATTTATTGTCCATTAGATTAACAATTGACTGTATTTTAGCATACTCATGGCGCATTTCATGAGATGTAATGAATGAAAGTTCTTGTAATCGATTTCGAAACAATTGGCTTTGCTGCTCAATTTTCTTTTTTTCAGAAATATTTTGAGCTATCCCAATCAAATAAATAATATCGCTGCCTTTCCTCTCAAAAACAGACAAACGAGTATTGAAATATTGGTAAGTTTGTGATTTATCTAAACATCTACATTCAATTTCTATATGATCCTTTACCCCATGCTCCACTTGTTGTAATGCATTTTGTACCAGTTTCCAATCTTCAGAATGAATTAATGTTCTAAGTGATATACAGTTGATTTCTTGATCTTTAAAATGCTCAAAGCCTAACATCAATTCCAAAGCAGGATTTCTTAATACGAACCTTCTTTCTTTAACATCAAAAAGAAACACCATATCCGGCAACTTATTATAAATGGCTTCTAATAAAGCAGCTTGACTAACAAATGAAGGCAGTAGATTGACTGCAGCAACTTGATCTTCCATCGTAAATAATTTATATTATATATGAAAAAATGGTGCCATTTAATTAAAGAATTATTAATCAAGTACTTGCGAAAATAAAATCATCCAAAATGAACCATTTTTGGGACTAAAATTCCCTTTTTGGGATTTAAATCAATTATTCGGCAGAAAATAACATTAAATTGTATTGCTTTAAAAAAATCCAATGAAGCCTACAAAACCACTAAAAATCTTCATTTTAGAAGACGACCTCTGGTATGGTACAATGCTAGAGCATTATTTATCATTGAACCCCGACTACCAAGTTCAACGGTTTGAAAATGAAAAATCTTTTTTTCAAAAAATACACGAACAACCAGATGTTGTAACACTTGATTTTACGCTAGCTGAGGGAGATGCTGATGGCAGTAAAGTTTTAAAGAAAATTAAAGAATTCAATGCTGAAATAGAAGTAATTATTATATCAGGTCAAGATCAAATAACAACAGCTGTTGAATTATTGAAATCTGGCGCTTTCGATTACTTAGTTAAAGATGAAGATACAAAAGACCGACTATGGAATGTATTACTTCATTTACAAGAAATCAAAGGATTGAAAAAAGAAGTAGAAACTTTAAAAGATGCGCTTAAAAAGAATTTTGATTTTTCTAAAGTAATTATTGGGCAAAGTGATCCAATCAACAACGTGTTTAAATTAATCGAGAAGGCGGCTAAAACAAATATAACTGTATCAATAACCGGTGAAACAGGAACTGGAAAAGAAATGGTTGCAAAAGCTATTCACTATAATTCGAGTAGACATAAATATCCTTTTGTTGCATTAAATGTAGCAGCCATACCACCTGATTTATTAGAAAGTGAATTATTTGGACATGAAAAAGGTGCATTCACTGGTGCGAATGGAAAAAGAATTGGAAAATTTGAAGAGGCAAATAAAGGCACCATATTCTTAGATGAAATTGCGGAAATGGACTTGCATTTACAAGCAAAAATATTAAGGGTTTTACAAGAGAGAGAAATAACAAGAATTGGTGGTAACTCTACTGTTTCGTTAGATGTCAGAATTATTGTTGCAACCCATAAAAATTTATTGAAGGAAGTACAAAATAAAACGTTTAGAGAAGACTTGTATTACAGACTTTTAGGGCTTAATATTGAATTACCCCCATTGAGAGAACGGGGCAACGACTTTCTAATATTAGCCAAACATTTTATACAAAGCTTTTGTAGCGATAATAGAATACCGCTAAAAACATTAGGAACCGAAGCTATTGCCAAATTAAAACAACATGATTTTCCTGGAAATGTAAGAGAGCTAAAATCAATTATTGAGTTAGCCATAGTAATGGCAGAAAAGGATATTATTCAAGCATCGGATATTAATATTGATGGTTCAGATCATATTGGGAACCTACTCATTAAAGAAACCAGTCTTAAAGATTACGAAAGACAGATCATTCAGTATTTTCTAAACAAGTATAACCAAGATGTATTAATGGTTTCTAAGAAATTGGATATCGGCAAATCAACTATCTATAGAATGATGCAAAAGGGAGAAATCACTAAGTAATTATTATGCTAAGCAATAGTCATTTATATGAGCAAAGTCAACGAATGAGCCCTTATTTGGGAGAGGGTTTAATTGAGCATATTTCAAATCATATAAAGCTCGGAATTTTAATAGAAGATGAATCAGGTTTGGTAGTATCGATAAATCAGGTTTTTTGTAATTTTTTTAATATCAATGCCCCAATAGAAAATTTAATAGGAACAGACTTACTCTTGAATGGCAGTATTGATTTGAGTGTTCTAGAAAACCAATACTATTTCATTCAAAGAACCAATGAAATCTTGAGTGAACGAAAACCAATTCTGAATGATGAAGTAGAACTGAAGAATGGAATTTATTTAGAAAGAGATTACATTCCAATTATTGATGGAGATAGTTACCAAGGGCATATTTGGTACTATAAGGATGCTACAGAAAAGATTTTAACAGAAAGAAAGTTAGAAAAAACAAAAAAAGCATACGAAGAATTATTCAATCATTTACCGAATGATATTGCAGTTCTTAACCCAGAATACTCCGACTTATTCCTGAATCCTATAGCTGTAAAGGACATTGAACTTAGGAAATATATTCTCGAATGGCTGATCAATCCAACTAAGGGAGTAGAGCTCAATTCGGCTAATAATTACAAACAATTATTTAATCAGGTAATTCTAAACAAATTAGAAGGCACCATTGAAGAAAAGCAAATACATGAAAATGGAGAAACACATTATTATCTAAGAAATTTAAAACCAATTCTAGATGATACTGGGGAACTCAATATGATTATTGGATTAAACACAAATATTACAGAGAGAGTTAAAGCTGAAGAAGAATTAAAAAAGGCAAAATTATTAACGGAAGAAATTTCAAAAGCTAAAGAGTTATTTCTCGCAAATATTAGCCACGAAATTAGAACACCACTAAATGGAATATTGGGCGTCACTAATTTGATTAAGAAAACAGCATTATCAGAGCAACAATCAAAGATGGCTGACATGATTAACGAAGCCGCGAATAACCTTTTAGTGATTGTGAATGATATTCTGAATCTAGAAAAAATTTCATTGGGAGAAATCTCGTTCGAAGAAATTCCATTTTCTATAGTTGATCAAGTTGAACATACCGTAAATAGTTTTCAATACAAAGCAGATGAGAAAGGACTAACCTTAACATTTGAAAATGAATTAGGAAAAAACCAGCAATTATTTGGAGACCCGCACAGAATAACACAAATTTTCAATAACCTGATCAGTAATTCAATCAAATTTACAGAGCAAGGTTTTGTAACCGTAACACTTAGTTCAGTATCAGAAACCGAAAATATTTGCTGGTGCAAGTTGGCGGTTAAAGACTCGGGTATTGGCATAGACTCATCACAAATTGAACAAATATTTGAACCATTCAAGCAAGCAGATAGTGCAATCAACAGAAAATATGGAGGTACTGGACTAGGGCTGGGAATTAGTAAAACATTGGTTGAAACAATGGGTGGAAGAATTGCTGTAGAAAGTACTCCAAAAAAGGGATCTACATTTAGTTGCATTCTTCCACTCAAAAAGAATATAGAAGTAGCTCCTATTACTAATACAAAACCAAATTACGAAAAACTAAAAGGGTGTAGAATTCTTTTAGCAGAAGACCTAGAAATGAATCAATTTATTACAAGGTCGTTTTTAGAAGAAAAAGGTGTTTATGTAAGTGTTGCCATTAATGGCAAAGAAACAATCGAAAAAGTAATCAACTATCAATATGACTTAATATTAATGGATATTTCAATGCCTTATATTGATGGCACACAAGCTACCTCCATCATCAGAAGCATGCATGATCCGCTAAAAAAAAATATACCCATTATTGCAATGACTGCCAATGCATTTAAAAAGGATGAAATCAAATATAAAAGCGTTGGCATGAATGGCTATTTGAGTAAACCTTTTAAAGAAGATCAACTATTTAGCACAATTATAGAAGTGTTAGATAAAACTTCTTTTGTAATAAAAGATGCCCTAATTGAACCTATTGATCCACATTTAAATAAACTATATAATGAAGAATTGATATTGGGTATGGGTAAAGGGAAGCCCGAATTTATTCAAAAAATGGTGGGGTTATTCTTAAAAACCATGCCGACCGATTTAGATTTACTCATTAAATCGTCTTCAGAGAATAATTGGAGAACCGTTGAAAAAACAGCACATCGAATGAAATCTGCATTAAGAGGGATGGGCATTAGCATTGCAGCAAATAAAGTGAAACTTATTGAAGAAATGGCATCGATGAAACTGATTGACCCATCCATACAAATTCATATTGACGAACTAAATGAAATGATCAAACAGGTGCTAAAACAATTAACTGAAGACTACCCCAATGCAATTGTCCCAAATTAATAGTTTATTCCATTTTTGGGAATATAGCTATAAGATAAA
Source organism: Synechococcus sp. UW140 (assembly GCA_943371295.1). Lineage (GTDB taxonomy): Bacteria > Bacteroidota > Bacteroidia > Chitinophagales > Chitinophagaceae > Sediminibacterium. Next base: position 5,024 of record CALRUG020000149.1, read on the forward strand.
AAATCATAACCAATTGATAACCAAATTATAAATACAATAATATAAATTGGCACTGTAATGGAAGGACTAAATTGAAAAACGAAGAGATGAATGAGCATAGGTTTATAAAAGATCAGTTGTTTAAGATTGTACAAAAGCCACTCAATGAGTATTGTGCACATGAAATCATTCAAACAAAAGATCATACGTTGTTTCCCTTTTTATACGGGAAATATGCTTTAATGATGACTGAACCAGAGCCAGAAAATGATATACATATTGTATTTGATGCTTTTGAAAAATTTAATCAATATCCAATCATTGCAGTGGGAAATTGGAAAGCAAACGCTTATGGTCAAGCATTATTTGAACGCTACCAAAACAGTTACTTGATTAAACTTATTTACCCACAAATTCAGTTGAGAACCTTGAATATGCTCAGAACAAACTGTTTTATTTATATAGATTCTCATCATATAGAAGATCAATCAGGTTCATTAATTGAAGCGATGTACATGCAATTACCCATTATTGCCTATGCTTCTGCATACAATGTAGCCCTAACCCAAAACAAAGCAATGCTATTTAAACAATCAATTGAACTGATTGAGATACTGCATTCATTACATCCCACAAAAGCAGCCAATTATGGTGTGTTAATGAAGCAATGCATTAGTTCCCAACTGGAGAAGCTTGATCTAATTCACTAAGTTCTTCAAATTGAGGAACTGTCAATGGCTTGGTAATAAAATGTGTTACGTTTGAGTATTTTTTTGACTTTTCATAATCATTGTGATCTATTGAAGAAGTCAATATGATAACAGGCCATGGCTGGTTCATTTTTTCATATTCTTCTAAAAAGTCCCACCCATTTCTTCCCATAAAATTCAAGTCTAAAAATATCTTCCTTTTTAGTGTAGGATTTCCTTTTAAATAAGTGATTGCATCATCAATATTATCAAACACGGTTACAGTCATATTAGGTATTACATTCCTAATTATCACGGTGTTTAGTTTATTAATCATATGGTCATCATCCACCAAAATAATCTCTTCGATAGCTTGATTCAATAAGAATTTATTGAGCGCAATATTACTAGAAGATGCAAAACTAACTTCATCAGATATTTTTAGAATTGCCTGATTCATCGTATTAGCCGATGATTCAATATCTAATAAAATTTGTTGATACCCTTGTAGTGTATTTTGTTGAAATTTAGCAGTTTGTAATATCTGAAGAATTTTAGAAAATTCATGTCTTAATTCAAAAGAAGCTATATCGGAAATCTGTTTAAGATGCGCCATTTGTTCTTCCACATCTTTTTCAGTCATTTTCTTTTTGGTAATATCATTTTGGATTGTCAAATACCCAATGATATTTCCATCTTTGTCAAATAAGGTTTCCATTTTAAGATCTAACCAGATCTTATTACCATTTTTTGCATAGAACACGATTTCAGTTCTCAAACTTTTACCCTGCTGAATTGCTTTCTTTAATTTGTCTACGGAATCTACTGCCGTATCAGGACCTGATAATATAGCGATGGGTTCTTTTCCATTTACTTCTCGCAAAGGGAATCCAGTTAGTTTAACAAAACTATCATTCACCCATGTTATTCTGTAACCTGGATCACATAAAACAATCACTACATTTATCCGCTGTGCAATTTTGGTAAATTTGGTAAATTCAACTTTAGACAATTCCAGCATTTCTTTTTGCCTATGCATTTGTAATTGAAGCTCTTTTGTATTGGTAATATCTTGTAACGTACCAGCATAACCAACAAAATCTCCAAGATTCGTATACATGGGGCTTCCCTGCATTTCTACCCATCTGTACGATGCATCAAATTTTCTAAATCTAAATTGTATAGTATAATCCGACTTAGTTTGATATGCTGCATTTTGTTCTTCAGTTACTTTAAATTTATCTTCCAAATAAATCCCATCCATCCATCCCTTCCCTGATTCATTTTCTAACGATACACCTCTGAATTTAAGCCAGGCTTTATTAACAAAATTGATTTGATGTTGATGGTCGCTCATCCACATCATTTCTTTCATAAAATCGGCAATTTCTCGAAACCACTCCCTATTCTGTCCTGAGATTCCCGTCCCTCCAGTGCTAATAATAGTATTTGTATTAGATGGTGTAACGTTAGCAGCAGCGGTTTTACCAACAAGCAAAAAAGCTATCGGATAAGATCTTCGATCAGTCACTGCAGTAAATTCATACTGGATGAAAGATTCATTTGAATTAATTCCTGGGTTCCGCAATTTTAAACTTACTGGAGTTGAAGACTTGGTGAGCAAAGTTTGATGAATGGCGTCTTTAATTAATCCTGCATCAGTAGAACTGATTAATGAATCAATATTAACTCCTAATACAGATTCCCCTACTATTTGATAAACTCGCTGGAATGCCTCATTACAAAATGTAATATTCGCTTCTAAATCTGTTGTAAACACAAAATGGTCATTAGAAGAAATCTGGTCTAATAATTTTCTTTCAACACTATATGGATACCGCATTTGATTACTTTATTTTTTTGAATAACTCCTTAATAACAAAATCCCGATTTAACCAAATTGTTTTAAAGTACCTAACCAGGTTTTAATATAATTATATAACCATAGAGCCAAGTAAGCATAAATAATCAGTTTCAAAACAAACCACTTAATATTATGAATAGAAAAAATTCTACCCAACCAATATAAAAATTGTCCTGACAATAGTAAAAAATAAGCGAAAAATATAGAACGGGAAGTTAGTTCACGCCACTTCATAGGTAATTC
>CALRUG020000150.1:0-7492 GCA_943371295.1 Synechococcus sp. UW140
GGTAAAGCTTTTGAAAGTACTCTGAGAGTTATATCCCATAGAAACCGTAACGTTTAATTGATTCTTGGTTGGGATATCTCTAGTATTTACTTGTACCAATCCACCTGCAAATTCACCGGGTAAATCTGGTGTAGCTGTTTTGTTGATAATAATATTATCAATCATTGCAGCTGGAATGATATCGAATGAGAAAGCTTTTTTATCTGGCTCTGAACTTGGCATTAATGCATTGTTCAAAAGCGCTTGGTTGTAACGATCGCTTAATCCACGAACCACTACAAACTTGTTGTCTTGAATAGATGCTCCACTCACACGCTTTAATACGTCTGATGTATTTCTATCTGGTGTTCTTCTGATAAAGTCTGCTGCCAATCCGCTAGACATTGCTGTGTTTGTTTTTTGAAACACAATCATGGCATTAGAACTCTCTTTACGAGCTGATGAACGAACCACTACTTCTGTAGTAGTTGTTTTTAATTCTAATACTACGTTTAGGTCGTTGCTTTCAATACCTTCTTTTGCTTCAATGTCTTCTAACACTTTAGTTTGGTAGCCTACACGAGAAAATGTTAACGTGTATTTACCTGCTTTTACTGAAATGCTGAAGCGACCTTCTAAGTCGGCTGCTACGGTACGTGCGGTTGGACCTTCTAATTTGATAGAAGTTCCAGATAAACTTTCATTGTTGGCGGAGATTACTTTACCATTGATCTTAGCCTGCGAAAACACTGCTGTGGCTGCGATAGTGAATAAAAAAGTAACAAATAATCTGATTGCCGGGGGTTGTTGCATCACTTGAATATTTTGATGATGCAAAAGTACCAGCGTAGTGTTACCTCAATGTTACGCCATTGTTACGCAATTGTTATGGGAATGTTACCAAATTGTTACCTCCTTATTTTCGGCGGCGGATTATTAGGAAAGGCACTGTTTTCATATTATATAGGCCGCGGGTCCTAAAATCGGGGTTGGCGTGGTCGCCAATGATGAGGATGCGGTCGAAATCATTGGATTCCGCGACCCGCATAAACATATGGTTGATGATTGACGCTATCCTATAAAACTGATTGTATGCTTGATGGTTTTCTTTAAAAGATGGGAATAATTCACGCTTAATTTTGTGATAAAACTTACCATCAATATTATTTTTTACATCAAATCGGAATGGCGTATGTGTATTAATGGTAAGCCCGTAAGCAAATACTTTTTCATAGCGTTTACTTTCGTTGAGCATACTGTCGATTAAATTTTCATCGAAGACCGCAGTATAGTTATTTTCTTTATTGCGTTTATAGTGCTTAATTAATTCTTCGTAATAAAATCGGCTCTTAAACTCAAGTGCTTTTCTAAATCCTTCAGCATTACTATAGTTACTTCCATATCGTTTCGAAGCAGTGAAGCCTGCAATAGTATGATAGCCGTTTTTATTTTTAAATTGGGTAATATTATGGGGCGGGGCTACGTTCCGCTCCAGGAAAGCCCTGTAAGATTCTTCGTCGTTCATATTGAGTAACTCACGTCCTTCCGCTGAACTAGTATTTCCATGAAAGCAAGTGCGCCCGAAGTCTAAGCTGTAATACTTCGTGAGCCCCGCCCCATGACTCTCAAATAAGTTGCGAATATGGTTAATGAGTTTCTCTTGTTCCTTGGGCTCTACCAACTCTCCCCAACTTTCTATTAGGAGCAAAAAATCTTTGTTTGTGTTGGTATCTTGTAAGTATTGTATCGTGGGGGATTTAGTGGTGTTGTTTTCGTCGTCGGTGGTGTTGCATTGGTAGGGTGTGATGAAGGTTTTACCCTTCGAGAATTTGGTATAGTCTTTTTGAATTTGCGCAATATTATTATCGCCGATGTATTTAATGGAGAGCTTTTTCCAAGTGAAAAATGATTTACTAGATGTCCTAATTCCAGCGGCTTTAGGTTTAGCGCGCGAAGAAAGGATTTCGATAGGAGGAGCTACAAACTCTGCTATTAATAGCATCATCGCAAACACAGGCACTACATAAATTTGGCGTCGCATGCTCTTGATCAACTTTACCTGAACCCATACAATTCCTGATATAACGGCAACTGCAATCAACAAGTAAAGAAATGCAATGATGAAGTTTCCAGGACTTAAAAATAGATAATTGATCCGCGCATAAAAATTGAAAATATTAAAGAAGAAAAACTGCGGCAAGAGCACAATGGCAGAGATTGCCAATGAAATGAATTGTAAAATATAAACCCATTTATAATGGCTAGTAAACAACAACAACAAACAGTTGATTACGAATATAAAACTTAAGTTGATGGTGATTTCTATATGCCTGAAAAGCATTTGTGGTGCTTGTTCAATAATTAATTGAATGGCTACCAGTAAAATGAGCTTGAGTATTGCTGAAAGGAGTTGCAAGTTTTTTTATTTGGTTAAAGGTAATTGCTTGTTAATATTTCCATCAATCTATAATTGATGTAATAGGTTGTTCTGCCCATTTTTTGGGGCCTTAAAATATCTGCATCCGTGAGCTTCTTTAACCAAGCTGAAGCAGTTTGTCTGTGTGCAATTTCTTTATTTACTATTAAATCAATTTTTAAGTAGGGCAATGTAAACATCAACTGGAGCAATTCATAACTAAATGAAGAACCTAACACTAGTTTCATTTTCGTTTCAAAATCACTCTTTAATGAGATCATCGCTCTAATTTTTTTTGTGGTAAGCTGTGTTGTTTCAATTAAAGCTGTGAGCATGTACATGATCCAATCATTCCAATTTTCTTTTTCCGTAACGGATCTTAACAACTGATAATATTCGGCTTTATGGTTTACAATATAAGAACTTAGGTAAAGCACAGGTTGAATCAATAAATCCTGCTGCACAAGGTATAATGCGTTTAAGATTCTACCAGTTCTTCCATTTCCATCCGCAAATGGATGTATAGCTTCAAACTGGTAATGTATAAAAGCCATTTTAATCAGCGGATCTAATGCAGATAATTCGGAATCATTTATGAATTGTTCTAATGCACTTAATTTCTCTCTTAATACATCTTCACAACAAGGAGGGGTATAAACTATTTCTCCATTGATTGCATTTTTTAAAGCAGTTCCTGGTACATTTCTGATTCCAGCATCGTTTTGCTTGATGGTCTGAACAATTTCAACCATGGTATTTGTGAGCAATAGATTTTTTTGATCACGCATTCTTTTCAAGCCTACATATAACGCCTCTTTGTAACTTAATACCTCTTTTGCTCCTAGATTGGCCGTACCGTCTTCGGCTGCTGCTTTGTATAATTCATCTTGTGTAGTAACAATATTTTCAATTGCAGAACTCTCTTTACTTTCTTGTAGTATAATTGTATTGATAAGTATTTGAGGGTCTGGCAAAGAAGCACAGAGGCCATTAAGCTCTCCCAAATAACGAGCAGCTTTTGCTAGATGTCTCAATATTTCGGGCGATTCAACAAAGCCTAAAGGAGGCAAGTTGGGCAGTTCATTGAAAGGCGTGTTTCTATCAAAAGCCATGATGATGAATTTTGGAGATAATTTCAACATCAACTCAAACTAATGACAGTCTGTTCGACATCTAGATTAATTCATGTCGAAATTATATAATTTTTTCGACATAAAAGCCAATTATATTAAAAATTTTTAGATCTTGATTTAAAGAAGTAGGTTATTCCCAACAAATTAGCTTATTTTGTAGATAATAGCCAACATGAAGTCAAAAAAAACCATATTATTTCCCAAGCACCAGCGTATTTTAGAAGAACTAGGAGAAAATATAAAGCTTGCTAGAAAAAGAAGAAAGCTAACGACTGTACAAACTGCAGAACGAGCAGGTATTGATCGTTCAACCTTGTATGAAATTGAGAAAGGCAATCCTAGTGTTTCAATGGGAGCTTACTTTAACACTCTAAGAGTACTTGGCTTACAGGATGATTTTCTTAAACTAGCTGCTGACGATATTTATGGTAGAAAATTGCAAGATTTAGCATTACTGTCAAAAAATAACAAAAAAGAAAATTTAGATTAGAACAACAGCAATGTCTCCCCAATCGCATCTCTGAGCTTTGGCTTAACTTTTGTTTCAGTGGCAAAGTCTTTCCAAGATTTAACAGTGTTACTGATTTGATTTAAAATAATAGGCGCTTTTTTAATATTCATATTCTTCGCAACAACTAAAAGGTCATCCTTAGAAATATTGTTTCGCTTTCCATTTATGCTAAGCGCATGTTGGCTAACCCAAATACTATTAGGTCTGTAAGCATGACAAATATCAAATGCTGGTGCTAAACGCCAATCACCTGCATGATTCATGATAAAGGAAAAATTCTTAGTATGATCATCACAGTTTCTGGCCATTACGTTAAAAGCCATTCTCCTAAATAATTGTTCTGCTTCTGGATAAGGCAACCGTAAGCTTCTCATTGTTTGAAACAGCTGTTCATAACTAAAACTGTTTACTTCATTAAAATCAAAATGGTTCAATGCGCAGAAGCTTTGGACGTGTAACTTTTGATTATTTTTTTCTCTATCAAATCGTTTAGTCATAAAATGAGCTCTACCATTTTCTTCATAGAGTTTGCATTCCATCATTTGGATACCAGCCTGTTTGGCCATTAAATGATAAGCCATTTCAACTCTACCATAACCATTTGAAACCCCAATTTCTGCATCAGTTACTCCATCAAATTTTATTAGCCAATGTTCAAAACCTTTCGACACATCCGCTTGACCCGATTTTACTTCACCGGTTTTTTGATTAAATGCAATTACCGCTTTAGCCCTAGCGCCACCAGCAGATGTTCCTATCTTTAATATATCGCTTAAGGCTTTGGCATCTTCATTAGTTAGTTTTACTTTGAACTGTTGCTTTTTAGAAAGTATTGCTTGAGCAATATCAATCAACTGACTCACCTCAATTTTTGTAGACTTATCAAAAGCTCCAGATATAACAGGCTCAAACTCCAATGCACCCATTCCCCGTTTTCCGATAAAACATAACAACTCAACAGGATTCATGCTGTCAGCAGGTCGTCCATTTTTATTCAACCATACATTAATTAATTCATTTCCGTATTTATCTGGCAAAACATCTGCCAACAAACCTGGCAATCCTTTAAAAGTATTATTGCGAACTAATTCAGGAAAAGAAAATATTCTACCACGGGCATTGTTCGTAGACATTTTTATTGGAGACAAGTCCAATTGATTATTTAAAAATGATGGCTCATATTCAAAATAGGCGACTCCTCTTTGAGGATCCCAAGATATGGCCCCTACCGTAGTATCCCATATTTTAATGAATGCATTCGTAATCATTACCAATCCGATTTTGGCTTATTAGAAATTGGTTGACTTGTTCTAGTTGCACGCTTTCTTTTTTCGATTTCTTGTTTTGCCAATAATAATGGACTGATGATTGGCTTTACTTGAAATGATCCTAACAAATCTAATTGCTCTAAAGCCCTTAACACCTGAATAAAACTAAGCATAGTAGCCCCACTACCATTTTCAATTTGAACAATAGTAGAGCGATTAACACCAGCCAAATCAGCCAACTGCTGCTGTGTTTTATTCTGCTCTAATCGAGTAGCTTTTACAAAGTCACCCAGCTCAATCAATATGGCTTTGTCGGTATACTCATACATATTTATGTTGGTTTTTCCCATCATTATATACAAATTTAGGTATTAATGTTGGATAAAAACAACATTTTATCACTTAAATCACTCAAAAAACCCCTTCTGCGTAGCAATATAACCGAGCGGACGTACAATGGTGATAAAATACTCGCCCTTAATAGCGTCTACTTTTAAATCATGCCGCTGGCCTGGTTTTAATGTGGGAATCTCATATGCCTTTGTTTGCAAATAATTATCGGTCTTGCTTGAAATATATAGCGTGAACTCTTTCACTGTATGCTGCGGCAACCCCATACTGCCGTATAGCGTAATATTCAACTTTCCTTTTCCGCCACCTGATACATGTTGTATTTCAATTGGAGTGGATTGTTCTCGCAACACTTTCATAGAAGGCTTTGGCTTTCCATACATATCGTAAACGCCATGAATTCTTCTACGGAATTTTCCAATATCGGTTGTGCCTGGATAATGGGTACGGTAATCGGTTAAATCAAAATAAATAGCTCCTTCTACATAAGGCTTGCTCTCATAAACAGCCATATGGTAAATCAAGTCTTCTATTCTTCGTTCATCACCTCCTTTAAAATTGGGTTCGCACAATCCAAACTCCGATATAAAAAATGGCTTAGTTGGATAACTCTGGTGTACACTATCCAAATACAAATGAATTTTTCCTGTTGGAATACTCCACCAACTTCCTCCATATTCATTCATCATTAAATAATCTCCTTCCGCTGCTGCATCTGGAACAAACTTTGGATTATTGTAGTAACTCGTAGTTAATGTATTACTCACATAAGCCGTGTTTCGGCTGGGATCCAATTCCCTAGCTCGTTTCATTAGCGTAGCTATCATGGGTTTCATGTCTACATCTCTGGCCCGCAATTCATTGCCTGCCCCCCAAGAAAAAATACTCGGATGATTATACATATTGGAAACCATTCTTTCTAATTGAGTAAGGGCAATTGTTTGAATGGTGTCGTTGGCAGGTGTTTCAGGCCCCCACAAAGGAACTTCTTGTTGTACTAAAATTCCATTGCGATCGCAGAAATCATAAAACAAATCATCTTGTTGAAAATGTTGCCGCGTAAAAATCGCATTCACCTCTTTCATCAATTTACAATTCGCCAAGATCACTGAATCGGTTTCTGCAAAACCGTAATCAGGATTTGAACCTGCCGTCCACTCTACGCCCATTAATTTAATTCGCTCTCCATTTAAATGCGTTTGTCCATTAATGAATTCGACTGTTCTAAAGCCAACGGTGGTTCCAATAATATCAATTATTTCCGTATCAGTTGTAATAAACATTCCAACAAAATACAAGTTCGGGAAATCAATATGCCATGGCTTTACCTTCGGGATTTGAACTGTTGCGTATGCGTTTACTCCGTCCCATTCAGGGGTTACTAACTCGCTTACCATATGCTTTCTCGCAAGTTCATGCACCGTTAAATTAGGCTGATGGTTTAATCGTTTGTATTGTTCTAATTCAGGGGAAATTTGAATATTCAATTTCAATGTAGATTTTAGCCCTGCGTACTTTTTTTCTAAAATTGCTTTATTAAATGGCAAACGAATTCTCACAGTTGCTGATGAGTCTTTGTGTAAAGTGGGCGTAACAAATATTTCTTGTGGCGCAACTAAATGAGTAACAATCATTTTTACCTTTCGAATAATGCCGCCATCATTGGGCCAATCGAAAGAACTACCAAAAGGAACTTTATTTTTTCCATAATCATTATTCACCGCGATGGTTAATACATTCTCCGCTCCTATTTTTAATTTACCCGTTAGATCTATTTTAAACTTACTGAATCCATCTCCTATATTCTCCGCTACTTTTATGCCATTCATATATA
>CALRUG020000151.1:0-7466 GCA_943371295.1 Synechococcus sp. UW140
TTGGCTCCTTTTTTTATCCATGCTTCTAAGATTTGAATCTCCATATCTGTTAACTGCGGCTTACCAATTGGGGGCATATGCTTTTTATTTTCTAAAGGCAAATGAACCCTACCCATTAACAATCCCAAATCCGGAGCAGCACTATCCCAAAGCTTCCCATTCTTTCCTCCTTTGAGTAAAAGGGTTTCTGTATCCATTCTTAATTCGCCTTTGGATTTTTTATCATTATGACAACTGTAGCATTTGGTTTGCAAAATGGGTTGAACCAAATGGGTATATATTTCTGCATCAGCCAATAATACCTGCTTCTGAGTTGAAACAGATTCAATAGGAGCCAATAAAAAATTGGGGCCATGAGTAATTGCTCCACCTTGATGACCAGTAAATAGAATAATGCCAGTACTTAATCCCGCGATTGTATAATGTAGCCAAGGAATTTTTTGTACCCGCTCGTTGTATGCATACCATACTGCGGTTATTATTGCAATTGCTATTCCTGACCATTTATGCAATTGCAATGCATTGATATCATATCCTTCCTCTTTTGATAAGAACAAACCCATTAATGCAGTAAGACTTGCGGTAAATGCTGTAAATAATAACAACCAACGATCAATACTAACTATCCATTCATTCTCCACTATTTTCCTAATCACTATAAAATGCCAAAAAAGAAATAAGAACACCAATGTAATGGGAAAATGCAATAGCAATGGATGCATTCGTCCCATTACTTGCAGCCATGGTGGAATGACTAAACTATTTTCAAAAACCAATAAAAAAATTAGCAGAATATTGATTCCAAAAACAAGATTGAAAATATTTTTTTGTGCTACACGCATACTAATACACTTTTATTTCATCAATGAACATCCAAGCATGTGATCCTTTTGCTGGATGCCAATCGGGGATCCTTTTTTTAACCAATATTTGAATCAACAATTGATTGGTTAGTACTTTATCAGCCACTTTAATCACTCTATAATTACAATAACTTCCAGTTGTTTGAGGAGCGTCATCAATCATTTCTTTTCCTAATAACTCAAATTTCCCTATTTGGTCATTATACCATTGCACTGTAATTTGATCTGGAAGAAATATCCAAGCATTTTCACTCTGTAAAAAATTAAAAAGCAATTCGCTAATCAATTGCGATTTGGCTAAAGTTAATTGCAGTGTTACAGTATCACAATTATATCCCAACCAAGTTGAAGCGCCGATTGCTGTGTTGCCCCCCTTTAAATCAATTAATGTATTGCTACCAGATCCAACATACTTAGGATTGGGTGGAGTTTGAACAATAGATGCTATTTTTTTCCCAGCTTGGATAAAAGTGGCAGTCACCGTTTCGGATGGCAAGAAAGAATCTCCAAATACTTTGGCTTTGATAGTAGTTAGATTATTTTGAATGCGGATGGGCTTTTTATAAATAGGATCCGCAATAGTAGGCACTTGTTCATTAAGCGTATAATGAATGGCCGTATTGGGGTATGCAAATGCCAATTCTACATGCGTCTCCTTCGAAAAGAAAATGGAATGATACTTAATCAATGGAGGAGTAAATTGTATACTGTCTTGCGCAAATAAGCTACAAGGAAATAGAAAGATTATACTCGCAATCAATTTCACCATCAGACAACGGGAGTTAATTTATAAGGAAATACATGCCCCGAGTTCCATTGAGCTACATAAATATTTTCTTCATCGTCAATACAAACATCGTGCGGATATTTAAATGCTTTCACCGTTTGGTACATATCAGTTAACACTTGACCTTGATAGGTTGGGGTGCTTCCCGCAAGATTGGAAACTACTTTATTATTCTTATCTAAAATGGTTACAAATCCTGATTCTTGACCTTGTCGATGCTGACTCTGTAGCACAGCCGCATATAAATACTCTCCTTTAATTACAGGCCTGCATACCCATGCACCTGGCAAAGGAATCGTATCTATATATTTTCCTTCTAAAGTAAATCGCTTAAAAGCATTTTCTTCTCTTGATGTAACAATGAGTAATGGATTATTTTTATCCCGGTTGTCAAAGCAAATACCATGTGCGTTCTTTAAGTGTTTAGCTTCAACTCCTCTTCCACCCCAATGCCTGATATATTCCCCACGCGCATTGTATTGAATGATATAATCTTTTCCATATCCATCTGCTACATAAATATCACCGTTGGGTGTTATACATGTTTCTGTAGGAATAAACTCTGTTTCGTTTTGGTAAATACCAGCTTCCTTCGGATATCCTATCGTCAATAATACCCTTCCGTCGATGGTCGTTTTAATTATTTGATGTCGGTTATTATCTGAGATGAATAAACAGTCTTTTCCGTTTTCATCAAATAATGTTAAACCATGTGCACCGGGGTAATCGCTTCCCCAAGTTGTAACCAGCTTTCCCTTTTTGTCGTATATAATGATATTATTCTTTGTTTCATTCGTTAACAAAATAATTCGACCCAAACGATCTTGAACCATTTCATGACAATCCTTTACTGGATAGCGACTAAAATCAAGTTGACCCCATTTCGTATCGAGCCGATACCTTTTTTGGTTGTGCCCTAAAATTATATCGGAATGATTAGCTGAACGAATTAATGAAGGAAAGCCAGTTATTCCAGCAGTTAAAATGGAAGATTGTAAAAGAAAGGTTTTTCTATTCATACCATTGGTTTATGCAATTATTCCATCCACTACTTTTCCTGCAACATCTGTTAAGCGATATCTTCTACCCAAATGCTTATACGTTAACTCTTCATGATTTAAACCCATTAAATGCAAAACAGTAGCATGAAAATCATTCACATGCACTTTGTCTTGAATAATATTGTATCCGAATTCATCTGTTTCTCCATATACCCCAGGCTTAACTCCACCACCCGCCATCCAAATAGTAAAACATCTTGGATGATGGTCTCTACCATAATTTTCTTTGGATAAAGCTCCCTGACAATAATTGGTTCTTCCAAATTCACCTCCCCAAATAACTAAGGTTTCATCTAATAAGCCTCTTTGTTTTAGATCGGTAATTAATGCAGCACTGGCCTGATCAACATCTTTACACTGCCCTTTAATTTCACCCGGTAAATTATTATGCCCATCCCAACCCTGGTGATACAACTGAACAAAGCGTACGCCGTTTTCCGACAACTTTCTTGCCAATAAACAATTGGCTGCATAAGTGCCTGGAACCAAACATTCTGGACCGTACAATTTTACAATACTCTCTGGCTCTTTACTCATATCTGTAATTTCAGGTACAGCTGTTTGCATACGAAATGCCATTTCATATTGCTGAATCTTGGTATTGATTTCAGGATCGCCGAATTCTTTAAACGACTCCGCATTGAGTGCATTTATTTTATCCAACATTTTTCTGCGATCATCTTTGCTAATACTTTCAGGATTATTTAAATATAAAACAGGATTATCACCGCTGCTAAACTGAACACCCTGATGAATAGAATCCAAGAATCCATTGGTCCAAAGTTTTGAATAAACCCCTTGCCCATTGCCACTACCCTTGGAGAGCAATACACAAAATGCGGGTAAATTTTTATTCTCACTACCCAACCCATAACTTAACCAGGACCCCATGCTGGGCCTATTTCCAACTTGGGCACCGGTTTGAAAAAAAGTTAAAGCAGGATCATGATTAATGGCTTCAGTGTACATAGACTTTACGATGCATAAATCATCGGATACGGAAGCGATATGCGGCAAGAGTTCACTGAACCAAGCACCATTTTTGCCATGCTGCTTAAAATTAAAAACGGTGCCTGCCAGCGGAAACTTTTTTTGGTCAGCAGTCATTCCTGTTAAACGTTGCCCCATCCGAATAGATTCAGGCAGGTCTTGCCCAAACATCTCTTGCAACTTGGGCTTATAATCAAATAAATCTAATTGAGATGGGGCACCGTTTTGAAAGAGATAAATAATTCGTTTTGCCTTGGGTGCAAAATGTGGGAGTCCTGCCATCAATGCTTCTTCATCAGGCTTTCCACTAAATAAATCTGGGATTAACAAGGAACCTAAGGCAGCACTCCCAATACCTAAACTGAGCCTAGACAAGAACTTGCGTCTGTTAAAACTTAAACTATGTTCTAATAATTCTTTATTCATGTTTAGCTTTTTGTGATGCACTCTTCTAAATTATAAATGGCATTGATTGTTTTCATTAATGCTGCAAAACCATTCTTATCAGTTATTGCTTTGAAAGAATATTCTCCCACTTTAAGCGTAGCTGATGCATCTAATTTTCCTTGCTCAAATAAATGAACTTGTTCATTATAATAGGCTGTTAGAATATCCAATTCTTTGGGTGTAGGATTTCTACAAATAATTGTTCTAAAAGCTTTTTTATACTTTTCAACAACACTTATATTTTCTGTCATTAAATGTTGAGCAAACACCCTTGAAGCTTCTAGCACCATCGGATCATTCATCATGATAAGCGCTTGCAATGGGGTATTTGTTTTAGACCGCTTCACTTCACATTGATCTCTATTACTTGCATCAAATAAAGTCATACTTGGTGGTGGCAAAGTCAATTTAATAAATGTGTATAATCCACGTCTATAAAGGTTCTGGCCTTTATCTTGCTGATAAGTAGACAATGCACCTCTTCCTGAAGTAGCCCCCTCCCACAAACCTTTTGGCTGATAAGGCTTAACGCTGGGACCTCCAATGGTTTTAACCAATAAACCGCTACTGCTCAATACTAAATCTCTAATAAATTCTGCAGATAATCTATTACGAGGTCCTCTTGAATAGTATATATTATCGGGATCCAGTTTCAACTTTTCTGCATTGGTTTTAACCGATTGGCGATAAGTGGCAGACATTACTATTTTCTTAACCAACTTTTTGATGTCCCAACCATTCTCTACAAAATCAACTGCTAACCAATCTAGTAATGCAGGATGCGAAGGCAATTCTCCTTGCATACCAAAATCACCTGCGGTTTTTACAATGCCCTTTCCAAAAAATTCTTGCCATAAATGATTTACAAATACCCGAGCAGTTAAGGGATTGTTTTTATCGATGGTCCACTTAGCTAAACCAATTCTATTCGGCTCAAATTTTTTATTATCAAATTTCATAACAGCAGGAACTGCAGCTGGAGTCAAAGGATTACCAGTAGGTTGATCGTATACCCCTCTGTTCAACAAATAGGTTTTACGAAGCGTATCTTCTGCCATTACAGAAATGGTAATCAACCCAGTATCTTTCTTGTTAATGAATGATAAATATTTTTTAATTTCTTCATCAGTCAATTTTAGAATTGGATATTTTGCAGGCTTAGAAATACTCACATCACCTTCGTATCCCTTTTCTTTGGTATTATTAAAAAAAGCTAGGAAAGAATAATAATCTTTTTGCGAAAAAGGGTCATACTTGTGATCATGGCACTGTGCACATTCAAGTGTAATGGCCTGAATCCCTTTGGTAAATGTTTTCGTTTTATCAAACAAATATTCCATTCTGTACTCTTCAGGAATGACTCCACCTTCTTCCGTGTACTTGTGATTCCGAAAAAAACCAGTGGCTAAAATTTGTTCTTTGGTAGCATTGGGCAACATATCACCCGCAAGCTGCCATGTGATGAATTGATCGTAAGGTAAATTTTTATTAAAAGCATGAATTACCCAATCACGCCAAGGCCACTGGGTGCGTATATTATCATCCTGGTATCCATAACTATCTGCATACCGAGCTATATCTAACCAATGAACCGCCATCTTTTCTCCATATTGCGGTGTTTTCATTAAAATATCTACTACTTTTTCATAAGCATTCTCCGATGCATCATTAACAAACTGATCCATCAATTGGAGTGATGGAGGGAGCCCCGTAATATCTAAAGACAACCGCTTTAATAATCTTTCTTTGTCTGCTTCTTCATTTGGTTGGAGTCCAATATTTTCAAGGGTGGATGCAACAAAAAAGTCAATTTCATTTTTTGCCCAATCGGTATGCTCAATTTTGGGTATGGATTTTTTTTCTGGGGGAATAAACGCCCAATGCTTTTCATATTTTGCCCCTTGCTGAATCCATTTTTTTATGAGGGCAATTTCATTTTCAGAAAGGGCCCCTAAATGTGATTCCGGAGAAGGCATTAAGTAAGCAGTATCTTTAGAAATGATCCTTTTATACAATTCTGATTCTTCTGGTTTACCAGCCACAATTGCAAAAGCACCCTTGGTTTCTGTAAGTGGAGCAAAAGCATGTTCAGCAATATCCAGCCTTAAATTAGCAGCTCGCTTATTGGCATCAGGACCATGACAAGAAAAACATTTATCGGAAAGTATGGGGCGTATATGAAAATTGTAGCTTACCAGATCTGGCAAGTCAGCTTTACTCCCCCCCTCAAAACTAAAACATGATATGAAGCCTGTTATAATAGCAATAAATAGCGCAATAACAATCGAAGTTTTTTTCATACTGGCTTAATCTGCTTTGAAATTATAAAAAAAAGGGCATTTTACACCGATTGATTCCTGCTCAATCAATTATATTTAAGAATGAAAATTCGCACTCTATTAGCCCTATTATGTATCACCCAAACATTATTGGCGCAGCCAACCATCATTATTTTAGGGACAACGCAGGATGCAGGATCACCACAAATTGGTTGTACTAAAGAGTGCTGTAAAGAACTTTTTAAAACACCTGACCATTCAAGGCAAATAGTATCATTAGGGTTGTATGATCCCAATAAAAAAACCAATTATTTGTTTGAAGCTACTCCAAATATAAGCGCTCAATTACGTCAACTTAAAAACAATAGCAAATCCTTAACCGATTTGCCCAATGGTATTTTTCTTACACACGCACATATAGGGCATTACACAGGATTAATGTTCCTAGGCAAGGAAGCACTCAATGCCAAGGACCTACCCGTGTATGCGATGCCCAAAATGAAAAGTTTTCTAGAACAAAATGGGCCATGGAGTCAGTTGGTGAATCAACAAAATATATTGATTCAGCCCCTAACTAATAACCTGCCCGTATTTTTAAGTGATTCCTTATCGGTTACCCCTATTTTAGTTCCACACCGAGACGAATACTCAGAAACAGTGGGTTACTTAATAAGCGGTCCAAGAAAAAAACTACTCTTTATACCTGATATAGATAAATGGGAAAAATGGAACCAGGATATCAATGCCTTCATTAGCAAAGTAGACTATGCTTTAATTGATGCAACATTTTTTGATGCATCCGAAATCAATAATCGCCCCATCAGTGAAATACCCCACCCATTTGTTATAGAAAGCATGGAACGATTTAAATCCCTGCCTTTGAAAGACAAAAAGAAAATCTATTTCATCCATTTTAATCATACCAACCCGCTGCTTAATAGGGAAAGCCCAGCATATAAGAGTGTTCTAGCAGCAGGCTATCATATAGCCACACAGGGCCATCGCTTTATTTTATAGCTCAGTTTTTACTACACTCATT
>CALRUG020000152.1:0-7335 GCA_943371295.1 Synechococcus sp. UW140
TTTCTTCCATAAATTCTCTTTGTAAACAGTCTCTGGTGCCTTCTCCAAATTCCAATCCGCCACCAGGTAATTTAGTAATATAGCTCCCTCTAATAAATTCATCTGTAACCAATAAGCGTTGGTATTGATCAATTAATAAACCGTAAACACGAACATTAAATAAAGGCATATTAGAACCATTTTTTCTTGTAGAAGTATCCCCCAATAACAATTGATATAAACAGCGAAATGATTACTGGAATATAGAATGCATGATTAGAATGTTGGTAGGGTAGGTCTACATTCATTCCGTATATGCTGGTAACTAATATGGGTAATGAAAGTATAATTGTAATAGAAGTAAGGCGTTTCATTACATTATTCAAGTTGTTGCTAATGATGCTGGCAAAAGCATCCATAGTGCTGCTTAATATATTTGTATAAATATTCGCCATTTCCAAAGCCTGACTGGTATCTACGATTAAGTCTTGCAAAAATTCTCTTTCGTCTTCGTTTAATCCAAGAAAATTGGTGCGCTCCATTTTCATCATGAGCATTTCATTACTTCTTAGTGCTGTAACAAAATAAACCAAGCTTTTTTGTACGCGCATTAATTTTAATAAGTCTACATTGCTATTACTGTCGTATAAGCTTTGCTCATATTGGTTTCTATTGTGATTGATTTCTTTCAAATAATCTAAAAACGTTTGAACCACTTTCTCAAACACTTTTAATACCATCATATTCCTTTTATCTGGATGTCTTTTCTGAAAAGTATTTAGGAATTTTTTGATAGCACCATTGTCAAATGAGTTTACAGTTATAATTTGATTATGGGTAAGAATAATGCATATAGGAATGGTAATATAAAATGCATCAGAGTCATTAAATGAATTGTTTTCTGTAGGTGTTTTGATGATGATAATTCTTACATTATCCTCCATTTCATAACGAGGTCGCTCATCTATATCTAATGAATCTCTCAAAAACTCAATGGGTATTTCCAATTCATTACTGAGCTCAATAAACTCTTCTTCTTTAAAAGGCGGAACTAGATTTACCCAAACCCCTTGATCAGCTTTTGGAATTTCAATCGTTTGTCCGTTTATATTTTTGAAATATTGAATCATCCTTAAAGCCTTTGAAGTTTATTTATAATGAAATGGTTCCCTTAAACACAAATGTTGCTGGACCGCAGAGCCATACATTTTGAAAATTTTGGTTACCTGTTTTTTCAAATTCAACGTTCAATTCTCCACCTTTCGTAATAATGGAGATATTATTGAATCCTAATACAGTTTGTTTACTGGTTAATGCAGCAGCTGTTACCCCTGTTCCACAACTATATGTTTCATCTTCAACCCCTCTTTCATAAGTTCTTACCATTAATTTACCATCTGCTTTCGGCTCTACAAAATTGACATTGATTCCCTCTTTCTTAAACTGCGAATTGTACCTAATTTTTTGTCCTTCGGTAAAAACATCCAATTCATTTAATTCAACAACTGGTTGAATATAGTGAGGGGAGCCAGTGTTTAAAATAAAAGCCCCATCTTGTTCTTCCACCAATTGAACCTCTTTCATCTTTAATTTAACCCATCCTGCTTTTGAAATGATGGCTTCGTGGGGTCCATCTGAAGCAATAAAGTTGAAATGATTTTGTAATATACCAGCATCTTGTGCAAATTGGGTTAAGCATCTTCCTCCATTGCCACACATACTCCCTTCAGCTCCATCCGCATTATAGTACTTCATTTCAAAATCATAGCCCTCACGATGATTCAGCAGCATTAATCCATCTGCACCTATACCAAATCTTCTATGGCATAAATGAGCAATTTGTTTTTGAGAAAGTTGTACTTGATTATTTCTATTGTCTGCTACAATAAAATCGTTTCCCGTTCCCTGGTATTTATAAAATTCCAATTGCATGCTGCAATTTAGGTTGAAATCAGGAAGAACTTGTGGATTAATTGCGGTAGCTCGATTGTATATTACCCTCGCAGAAAAGCAGGATTTGATCTAATGAATTTTCTAAAGTTTGCAAGTCAACAGAAGTAAAATGACCTAATGTGATGGAAATCTTCATTTGGGTTTTTATTTCTGCATAAACTTTTATGAAAAATTCACTTTTTCTTTTCAAGGTAAGTTTTGAATTGCTATCAGTAAAAGCGGAGAGTCTATTACAAACATTAATAATTGACCTTCTTAATTGCGAAGTCAGTACAAACTGTTGTTGGATAGGAAGCTTGCAAGTGAGCTCATATACTTCTTTTGCTACCAAAATGGTTTGTTGATAAACTGATATGTCGGGTCTTAAGGTTTCAGACATTAACCAAATTTACTATCTATCCGTAGGATAAAAAAATATTTATTTGAGCGAAGACAATATTTCTACACTTTTTACGATTAGGCTTTCTACTGCTTTTCCTCCGTCTTTGCTAAACGTTTGTTCTACTCTATTTGCAACTATTGCGCTTAAACTTAAGCAGTTATGATTTAATAGTTTTCCTAATCCGTAAATGGCACTGGTTTCCATTTCAAAATTACTAATATGATGTTGACCAAATTGGAAATGGGTCAATTGATTAATCAAGTCTGGAAATTGGAGGGGCAAACGTAAAATTCTACCCTGAGGACCATAAAATCCCGGGCAAGTCACGGTTATTCCATGATGAAATCCATTTACAAATTCTTTTAAAATATGGGTTGAAGCGGATGCGATATAAGGCTGAAGCCCATTTTGACTTATCTGGGTATGCAAATTAAATGCCTGTAAAATTTGTAATTCCTCCTCATTATTTGAAAGCCTATAAAAATTAAGTAGATTGTCTATTCCTAATCCATGGGTGCTGGCCACAAAACTATCCACAGGAATAGATGCTTGTAAAGAACCAGAAGTTCCCATCCTCACAATAGTTAATTTTGTATGGTTTGGTTTGATGGTTCTTGATTCAAAATCAATATTTGCCAAAGCGTCTAATTCATTTAAAACAATATCGATATTGTCTGGGCCAATTCCAGTAGAAACAACTGAGATTCTTGTATTGCCTACCCAGCCAGTATGCGTTATGAATTCTCTATGCTCGTATTTTCCTTCCAGTTTGTCAAAATATTTGCTCACTTCTGCAACCCTGCCTGGATCTCCTACCGTAATGATCGTGTTGGCTAGTTCCTCTGGTCTCAAATTGAGGTGATACACTGCTCCTCTATCATTAATAATCAATTCACTCGCGCCAATCTGGTTCATAATCCAATATTTATTTAAGTAAAAATCGGTATTTCTTATTTAGAATTTTAAAATTAGTTTGTTTCCGCTATTTTTGCATCCCAATAAAAGGTCCTGTGGCCGAGTGGCTAGGCAGAGCTCTGCAAAAGCTTCCACAGCGGTTCGAATCCGCTCGGGACCTCCGAAGCACAAAAATGAAACCCTCGAGTAATCGGGGGTTTTTCGTTTTGATAAAGTGTAACTTTTGTAACCATTTCTACCTTTTCGTTTGTGCAACTTTGCATTCTAAATTAATTCTATGGTCATAATTGGTTTTTTGCTTGCCGCATTAGTAGGAATATCTCTAGGCTTGATTGGAAGCGGAGGGTCAATATTGACTGTTCCGATTCTTGTGTACGTGATGGGAGTTGATCCAGTTTTAGCCACTGCCTATTCATTGTTTATAGTAGGTTCAACTGCTTTAGTAGGAGGGGTACAAAGTGCTATCCAAAAAAGAGTTGACTTTAAAACGGTATTGATTTTTGGTATACCATCAATCGCTGCGGTTTATGCAACGCGTTTATGGTTGGTGCCGTTGATTCCTACTGAAATAATTTCTATTGGAGGGTTAGTCATTACCAAATCAATTGCATTGATGTTATTATTCGCAGTTGTAATGATTCTTGCTTCTGTTAGTATGATTAGGCCTAGTAAAAAAGCAGCAATAGATGAATCTGCACCGATGGTCTATAATTATCCAATGATCTTATTAGAAGGTGCAGTGGTTGGAGTGCTCACAGGCCTTGTTGGAGCAGGTGGAGGATTCCTAATCATACCAGCATTGGTATTATTGGCTAAAATGCCTATGAAACTAGCAGTAGGTACTTCTCTCTTTATTATTGCAGCAAAATCTTTAATTGGCTTTACAGGCGATTTACAGGGAGCTCAAGTAATTGACTGGAAATTATTATTAACATTTACCGCTTTTGCAGTAGTAGGTATTTTTGGAGGTATTGTATTATCTAAGAAAATTCCCGGTGAAAAACTGAAAAAAGTATTTGGCTGGTTTGTACTTATCATGGGGATTTATATCATTGTTAAGGAATTATTTTTCCCTTCTGGCGGTGGGCATTAAATGCAACTAATGTTACCAAACAACTATTTTAACGAGCAGATATTTGCATTATCATTTTAATCATACTTAAATACAAAACATATGTTTTTTCAACACGTTTACGACAAAAGTTTAGCACAAGCAAGCTATTTTATTGGCTGTCAAAAAGCAGGTGTTGCTGCAGTAATTGATCCCAAAAGAGACGTAGATACCTATTTGGAAATTGCGAAGGCCAATAATATGACCATCACGCATATTTTTGAAACACATATCCACGCAGACTTCTTAGCGGGTTCAAGAGAGCTAGCTCAATTAACAGGCGCTCAACTCTATTTGTCTGATGAAGGAGGCGAAGGATGGGAATATGAATTTCCTCACGTGGGTTTAAAAGACAACGATATTGTAAAATTGGGGAACCTTAGTTTTAAAGTATTACATACCCCAGGTCATACACCAGAAAGCATTAGTTTCTTATTAACCGATCATCCTGCAAGTAATGAACCAGTGATGTTGTTTACCGGAGACTTTGTTTTTGTTGGTGATATCGGTAGACCAGATTTATTAGAAAAAGCGGCAGGTATGGTAGGTACTCAAGATAAGGGAGCAAAGCAAATGTACCAGAGCATTAAGAAGTTTAATGCATTGGCAGATTATATTCAAGTTTGGCCAGGACATGGTGCGGGATCTGCATGTGGCAAGGCTTTGGGTGCAGTGCCAAGTACTACTGTGGGTTATGAAAAAGCACGTAACTGGGCATTTCAATACCCAACTGATGAGAATGGATTTACAAAGTATTTATTGGCAGATCAACCAGAGCCGCCGAAATATTTTGCAATGATGAAAAAGTTGAATAAAGTGGATCGTCCTTTATTGACCGAAGTTCCAAAGCTTAAAAAATTGTCTATTGAAGAAGTAAATAATCATATGGCGAATGGAGTAAAACTGTTGGATGCGAGACCTAAAACAGAATTTGCAGCTGGCTTTATTCCAGGTAGTTTAAATATTCAAGGAAATAATTCATTTGCTACATGGGCAGGTTGGTTTTTAACTTATGATGAACCCTTCATGCTATTAGCGGACGAGTCAATGTTAGACGATTTAACTAGAAAGCTAATGCGAATTGGCTTAGACAATATTGCCGGTTATTTGCCTTCTGTTGAGGAGTACACCAAAGCTGGTGGCACTTTGGAAAAGGTAAATTTAGTTGACTTGTCTGAAGCAAAATTATTGGCAAATGATTCAACAGTTCAAGTAGTTGATTTACGTGGTGTTGCAGAATTTAATTCAGGTCACCTTAAAGGAGCAGATAATGTATTTGTTGGAACATTACCGAACAACTTAGATAAGATTAGTAAGGATAAAAAAGTAATGATTCATTGTCAGGGAGGGGACAGAGCTGCGATAGCTTATTCCATACTTGTAAAAAATGGGTTCAACAATATTGTTAATTACTCTGCAGGTATGAATGAGTGGTTGAACGCCGGGGAACCGGTTGAGAATTAGTGCATACCAAAGTTTAATTAGAGCTGCCTCCCCCAGGCAGCTTTTTTTATGATTATACTCATTTTTTAGGAACAAGCTGATAGGTAATTTTGTTAATGAAATAAACTTTTTATATGAATAGAAATTCAATTTTAATAGCGGGTATTATTTTTTTATTATTTGCTGCATGTGCAAATAATGAGACGGCTTCAACTACTTCGATGGAACCTGTAAAACACGGCTCTCCTATGCATGTAGCTGATTCTGCTGTAAAATTTACCCCATCAATGGTAATTAACAAAAGAGATTTTATTTGTGGAATGCCTGTTAGTGCTGGAATAGCAGATACCGCACATTTTAAAGGAAAAGTATATGGTTTTTGTGCTACTGAATGCAAAGATGAATTCTTGAAATCCCCTGATGCCTATACTGCTAAAAAGTAATTTAGATAATGTAGATATGTAACTTTTGATACGGAGATTCAACCTTTTGTTTCAGAAATTTACAATACAAATAATACAAAATATTGGTTATGAAAATTGAACAAATTTATACTGGTTGTTTAGCGCAGGGGGCTTATTATATTGTATCTAATGGAGAAGCTGCAATTGTTGATCCATTGCGTGAAACAAAGCCTTATTTAGATAGACTGGCAAAAGATAATGTGCAACTCAAATATATTTTTGAAACGCATTTTCATGCAGATTTTGTAAGTGGTCATGTAGATCTTAGTAATAAAACTGGCGCAAAAATAGTGTATGGTCCTACAGCAAAAGCATCATTTGAATGCATTACTGCCAATGATGGAGATTTGTTTAAAGTAGGAGATATAACCATTAAAGTATTGCATACACCAGGGCACACTATGGAAAGCAGTACGTTTTTATTAATGGATGAAACCGGAAAAGAACATTGCATATTTAGTGGAGATACTTTATTTCTTGGGGATGTTGGACGCCCTGATTTAGCACAGAAGGCGGCTAATATGACACAGGAAGAATTGGCCGGGCTTTTATATGAGAGTTTAATGAATAAAATAATGCCCTTAGCAGATGATATCGTCGTTTATCCTGCTCATGGAGCAGGTAGTGCATGTGGAAAAAATATGATGACTGAAACAGTAGATACTTTGGGTAATCAGAAAAAAGTAAACTATGCATTAAACCAACCCGATAAAGAAAGTTTTATTAATTCGGTTACTGATGGATTATTGCCACCTCCAGGATATTTTGGAATGAATGTAGCAATGAACAAACAAGGATATGCATCATTTGATAAAGTATTATCGGATGGAACCAAACCCTTGTCTGTAGAAGCATTTGAAGCTGCAGCTGAAGAAACAGGTGCCCTGATTTTAGATACAAGAGATCCCGATCTTTTTTTTAGAGGCTATATTCCTCAGTCGGTGAACATTGGATTGAATGGTGATTTTGCTCCTTGGGTAGGTGCGTTAATAGTTAATGTTGATCAACCTATATTATTAGTTTGTAATCAAGACAAACACGAAGAAGCAATTACAAGATTGAGCAGAATAGGATTTGATCATGTGATT
>CALRUG020000153.1:0-7318 GCA_943371295.1 Synechococcus sp. UW140
AGATGATTCTTGCCCCATTGTTCAAGGTGCTGATGGGAGGTTCAAGTTACCTTATGAAGATCCAAAGCTATCAGACGGCACAACAGAACAAGATCAAGTATATACAGAAAGGTGTAAACAGATAGGTCTTGAAATGCTTTACCTATTCAGCCAAATAAACTAAGGGTTGCCAATATTTAATAATACCTGGGTTCGTAACAACTTTTATATTACCGTGAGCTCGTAAAAATCTTCTGGATTTAAGTATTTTTTTGCGAGCTCATTCAATTCTTCAGCCCCTGTAGATTTGATTAATTGTACGCTATTGTAAAAATAGTTTTCATCTAAGTTATTGAGTACATAATTTTTCCAGCGTGCAATTAATTGAAAGGGGCCATCTAAGTCTCCTAGAACTGTACCCAACATATAATTTTTAACCAAGCTTAATTCATCTTCATCAACGGGTTCATTCCTTAGAATTTCCATTTCTTTATACACTTCGCTGATGGTTGCTTCACATACATCTCTACCAGCTTCTGTACTGATCATCCAAGCTGTTTCACCCATATGGTTCTGAATATAACTATGTATGCCATAGGTATATCCTTTGTCTTCTCTTATATTACTCATTAATCTAGATCCAAAAAAGCCACCAAAAACATTATTGAGGATTTGTGTTTTTTGGTAATCGGGATGATGCTTGTTTGGAAATGGGCGTGCAATTCTAATTGCACCTTGCACTCCATTCGCATCATTAATGATTTGATGTTTCTTTTCTTCAGCTGATTGTAAATTGTATTGTATATGTGGTATGGCTCTTTGCTGTAATGGCAATGCGCCAAAATACTTATTTAATTGACTTTGTAAATTAGATGGAATTTTACCTGCAGTAAATATGGTACAATGACCTTCTGCATAAAACCGTTTAAAAAATGCAACTAATTCTTCTCTGTTTAATTGATCATAGTCTAATGTAGAAGTGTACTTACCATATGGGTGATGAAATCCATAAATATATTCATCAATTAATCTATTGGCGATGAAATCACATTTTTTAAGATTAACAGAAAGTTTTTGTTTTTGATTTTGCTGATAGGTAGTCAATTCCTCTTCTGGAAAAATTGAATCCATAATTAATTCTGCTACTACAGGTAATAGCTCATTAATATGTTTGCTCAAACAGTGTAATGTAATGGAAGCCGTTTCATTGTAACAGGTTCTATTTAAATAAGCACCATAAAATTCAAAATGGTCATTAATTTGAAATGCTGTTTTAGTACTTGTTCCATTCTTCAATAAAAAATTGGTAGTACCTGCTACAATGTTCTTTTGTTCAAACCAATTTCCTGCTTTGAATACCCATTCTATCATGAGCACTTCTTGTGTTCCAGCATTCATGCTGTACACTGGAACAGTATTATCTAATTGATATTGCTCGCAGGTTCTGAGTTTTAAATCAAAACTAACTGCATCGGTTATAGTAGGTTGTATTTTTCTATTCAACATCTTGGTTCTTCTTTATTTTGCCAGGTAGTGTAAAGTATTGCTATTGCTTTCTCTAAAAATTTGGTTGCTGTAATCAACAATATCCTGTGGATTAATTTCCTGGTATTTTTCTAATTCTGTATTCATTAAAGAAGCATCACCCATTAATTCGTACATAGCCAAACTACTGGCCCTACTCATTATGCTCATGTCTTCAAATGCAATTACACTTTCTGTTTTATTTTTTACTTTGGTTAATTCTGATATTGAAACGGGCTGTTCCTGTATTTGTGCAATTTGTTCGGCGATGGCTTGTTCAGCCTTATTGATATCTACTCCTTTTACCAATTTGCCTTCAATAGTTAACAAACCCGCGTCCAAGCTTCCAAAATGATAGCAATCCAAATTGGAGAATAATTTTTGTTCTTTAACCAAAGATTGATATAAGCGAGATGAAGCACCTCCACCTAAAATTTCTGTAATTAAATCTGCGGTGTAATAGCCTTTATTTAACCGAGCATCCATATGCCAGGTTTTTACAAAAGCATCCAGTGGAACTGCTGCTTCAATGGTTAATCTTCTGGCATGGTCTTGAACTGGTTCCTGTGGTAAACAGCGAATATATTTTTCACCCATTGGGATGGGTCCAAACCATTTTTCCGCAAGACGTTTAATGTCTTCTGTTTTTACATTGCCTGCCACCACTAAAATGGCGTTGACTGGGCGATAATGCTTGAAGAAAAAATGTTTTACATCGTCAATATGGGCATTCTCCACATGACTTAATTCTTTACCAATGGTCATCCACTGGTATGGGTGAACAGTATAAGCCAAGGAGCGCATCTGTTTCCATACATCACCGTAGGGCTTATTAATATAGTGCTCCCTAAATTCTTCACAAACCACTTTTCGTTGAACCGATAAACTTTTTTCACTAAATGCCAAACTCAACATTCGATCACTTTCTAGCCAAAAAGCCGTTTCAATATTTTGTGCAGGTAATTGGCAATAGTAATTCGTTAAATCGTTGGTGGTATAAGCATTATTGTCTCCACCAGCTCTTTGCAATGGTTCATCGTAGTCGGCAATATTGATGCTTCCCCCAAACATTAAGTGTTCAAACAAATGGGCGAATCCTGTTTTTTCTGGATGCTCATCTCTTGCTCCTACATCATATAATACGTTAACGACTGCCATAGGGGTTGCAGTGTCTTCGTGTACCAAAACGGTTAATCCATTGTCTAGGGTAAATCGGTTGTATTCAATCATAGTAATGCGTATCGGGGCGCAAATTAGTTCATCTTTTCTTACCTACGAATGTCTTTAACATTCATGGTCAACATTAGTGGAACGTTGTTTCTAAGAATGACCACTTTAATTTTTCCTAAAGAGTTCTGAAATAAGTTTTTATAAGCCTGAATATTATTAGAAGCATTATTTTCTATAGAAAAAATGATATCATCTGGTTTAAATCCTGCTTTGTCTCCAGGCGAGCCCTCAATAATATCAATCACTTTTATTTGACCGTCTATTAAATAAATTCCTAGTCCGGTATAACTGTAGTCGAAAGAGTCGGCAAAATGTTCATTGGGTTTAATATGGATGCTTTGTTCGGGATAATTCAAAGTGATATTAAATCTTCTCAATAAATCATTACCAATCAAACCCCCTAAAGTAGGGTAGTTGGTTACGTTGTAATCGTCTTCGAAAATATGAACCGGTACTTTTTTAAACTTATAGTTGCCAATTTTTACCGATTTCATCACCGCAATTTCCATTTTCTTTTTGCCCCCTAAGCCTTCTGCTTGGGTAGGAAAAAATTTGCGTTTGCTCTTAAAAATCGTACTATCATCTACATACTCTCTAGACAATAAAAAACAAAGCCCGGCGCCTGTATCAAAAATAAATCTATTTAATAATGACTTGCTGTCTTCCACATAAGCTTGTAGCAAGGGCAAGGTACTAAAATTAGGTTTGAGCAATTGGCCACCCCTGGGATACCTGTATCTACCAGGAGAATGCACTTCCATTGTTTTTTTGTCGTAGTCTAAATAAACTATATACCTTCTTAGAAAACTATACCCTATAATCCCATCAATCCTAACCCCATACACACTGGTGAGCAGTTCATAATTGTTGATATGAAAATCTAAATTCTTTACTTCAATGCCCGGCATTTTTAAAGCATGGTTGTAAGCAAAAGAAACTTTTTTTACACCTGCGATGCCTCGTATGGTTCTATCGCTTAAGGCAATGGGAATATTCAATTTTTCAACAGTGCTTGAATCAAGCGAAATGCCCCCACTTCCCGTGTCGAGTACAAAATTGAGGGAGTCGGTATAGCCATCCAACTGGGCTTTTATAATGATGATGCCCCCGCTCAGTTGAAAAAATGGAATCTTGGTGATTAGCTTGGAGTCTGGGGGAACAAATTCCTCCTGTGCACTCAGCTTATTAAAGCAAAGTATGGAAAGTACCCATATGGCAAATACCCTATTCATGCTACGTTAAGTTAGTTGCTTTTTGTGCAAAATGATGAATAATTACATAAGCGCGCTCTTTTGTTGATATCCCTTTGGGTGAACCATATCTATCCTAACTTTGTTACTTATACAATTATGATGGAATTAGCCAATTTATACCAGCGAGCCCTTGATTTTGACTTTTTAAGTGTAGAAGAGGGAATATTCTTATTTGAACAAGCTCCTTTAGCCGATTTAATGCATATAGCAGATGAATTGCGCAAAAAGCAGGTACCCCATGGAAAAGTGACCTGGCAGATAGACCGAAATGTCAATACCACCAATGTATGTATTGCCAATTGTAAGTTTTGTAATTTTTATAGAATACCAGGTCATGCGGAAGCGTATATCACTGAAATGCCTGTTTATCGAAAGAAAATTGAAGAGACTTTGAAATATGGAGGCGACCAATTATTGCTTCAAGGAGGTCACCATCCCAACTTGGGGCTCGATTTTTATACGGCTACCTTCCGCCAGCTAAAACAAGAATATCCAAGCATAAAGCTTCATGCTCTAGGGCCACCTGAAGTAGCGCATATTGCTAAATTGGAAAAAATGAGCCACCATGATGTCTTAAAAGCTTTAAAAGAGTCAGGCTTAGATTCATTGCCAGGGGCAGGAGCAGAGATATTGGTGGATCGAGTACGCCGCTTGATTTCGAAAGGTAAGTGTGGAGCAGACGAATGGTTGGCCATTATGCATGAAGCCCATAAACTGGATATCACTACTAGTGCTACCATGATGTTTGGGCATGTAGAAACAATAGAAGAACGATTCATTCATTTGGTAAGAATTAGGGAAGTACAAGCCATGAAACCCGCTGATGCCAACGGATTCCTTGCTTTTATTCCTTGGACATTTCAGGATGTAGATACCTTGTTAACTAAAATTAGAGGGGTTCATAATTTAACTACACCCGATGAGTATTTGAGAATGATTGCCATTAGCCGTATCATGCTTCCGAATGTTAAAAATATTCAAGCCAGCTGGTTAACCGTAGGTAAAGAAACCGCCCAACTTTGCTTACATGGTGGAGCCAACGATTTTGGATCAATTATGATTGAAGAGAATGTAGTGAGCGCAGCCGGAGCCCCACATCGATTCACTTATAAAACCATTCAAGCAGCCATTAAGGAAGCAGGATTTGAACCTCAATTGCGCAATCAGCAATATGGTTGGAGAGAAATACCTGCAACCATTGTGGAGCAAACGATTGATTATTAAATTGTAAAGTATCTGCTTTTTGATTTTATGAATCTGATTCTTACTAAATTAAAGTAACTTTAGCTTAGTAAACCCTCAATTGTTTCGAATCAGAAAGAAATGAACATATTCGAATCCGTAATTTGTCATGACTACACTGTAGTAAGAACGCATCGCGAAATTCTTGCTGTCAAGACCAATGGCGTACATATGGTTGGCTTGGCTTGGGTTTGTAACGTACTTACCATAATTGGTATTGGCATCGTTTATTTATTGCTGACCAATCAAAGTAGCGAAGTATATGACGTACTAGCATTCATCCGATATTGGGAGTTGGCAGGAAGATTAGGCATTTTGATATTTCTTGCATTGGTTTATTTCATGAGTTTTGGAGCATACGGCGGAAAAGCCATTTTTTTAGATATTATACGCCGTTTTAGTAAGTTAGAAGAAGAAGAAAAACACGCAGTTGCCAGAAAGGGTGGCCGATATTTTTATCTCTCTTTATTGAGTTGTTTAATTGTTTCTGGAGTAGTTGTTTACTTGTTGAAATACGTTTATTAAAAGATATGACGGTATTCGGAGCAATCATTTCTCATAATTATTTGTGGTGTCAATATAGGCAAAGGATTGCATTGGCTAAAACCCAAGGCCCGATGATGGTAGGCATTGTATGGGTAGCCAATGTGCTTACATTTTATAGTTATTATATTTATACCAACTTAGTTACCTATAAAGGGAGGGATCCTGAATATTTGTATAGGATGATGCATGAATGGTTTCAGGCATTCAAACTGTCTTTTGTAGTAGGCTCATTATTCGTCTTTTTACTGAGCTACTTTTTATATAGAATCAAAGGAGTCTACAATAATATTCTTGTAGAATTACTCAGCAAAGACGAGGAAAAGCAGAAAAGAGTTGCCAAATTAGGTAAACGCTATTTTTATGGGTCTTTGTTGATTCTAGTAATTGCATATATTGTTTTAGCTTGGCTTTTTGTAAAATGGGGCTTTTGGGATGCTTTTCATTTAGACACCAATTAAGTATAATTACCCCCTTTCATACTAATTTATGGGTATCCCAACCCATGTTCGGTGTAATTTTAAATAAATTATATAGTAGCTGTAACATAATAGGCAGCTATCCGTATCATAAGTACAAACCAACTAACTGTTTCTATTTGTATGACCGAGTTTGAGTACAATGAATGTGTAAAAAACCATGCCGATGGCCTTTTCAGGTTTATCGTGAAAAATCTTCGGCATGAAGAAGACGCAAGAGATATTGTACAAACAAGTTTTGAAAAATTATGGAGAAACAGGGATCAAGTAGAAACAGCCAAATCAAAAGCCTATTTATTTACTGTTGGGTACAATCAAATGATTGATCATATCCGAAAGAATAAAAGGGTGCAATTGAAAGAGGAATTTGAGGAGCAAACGGGCATACAGTACCAACAACATTCGGGTTTAAAGAAAACATTAATGGAAGCATTAAATCGTTTAAATGAAACCCAGAAAAGTTTAGTGATGCTGAAAGACTATGAAGGGTATAGTTACGAAGAGATTGGACAAATTATGAATTTGAATGAAAGTCAGGTGAAAGTGTATTTGCATAGAGCAAGATTAACTTTGAAAAACTATTTGGTTAGCGCCGAAAACGTACTATAATGATTAACATAAACCGAAATAATTACGAACACTATTTTCTACTTTGGGTAGATGGAGAGCTCTCCCCCGAAGAGATGGTGGCTGTAGAAAGGTTTATAGATGAGCATCCAGATTTAGCAGAAGAATTATCATTGTTGCAAGACACCAAATTAGTACCAGACGAACAAATCATATTTACAGAGAAAGAGCGATTACTAAAACAGTCAACCAACGAAATTTCATTTAATAATTACGAATCTTGGTTCTTATTATTTATTGACAATGAATTGTCTTTAGCTGATCGCCAAAAAGTAGAGTTGTTTGTATTGCAGCATCCGAATTTGCAAGCGGAGTTTCAATTATTGGTACAAACTAAATTAGCTCATGAAGAATGGGTATTCAAGAATAAAGAATTATTATATAAGAAAGAAGATCAAAAACGTCCAGTCGTATTTATGCGTTGGATGCGTTACGCAGCAG
>CALRUG020000154.1:0-7254 GCA_943371295.1 Synechococcus sp. UW140
TCGCCCCAATGCCTAAAAGATTTATCATAGCAGGTGGTGGAACAGGCGGTCATATTTTTCCTGCTATTGCTATTGCCAATGCTTTAAAAAGCAAAGTGCCTACTGCTGAAATTTTATTCATTGGTGCAGCAGGTAAAATGGAAATGGAGAAAGTTCCGCAAGCAGGATACGAAATAAAAGGATTGGATATTGCTGGTTTTAATCGGTCTTCTTTATTAAAAAATATTTCATTGCCTTGGAAACTGATTAAAAGTTTTCTTCAGGTAAGAACCATTTTTGCGCAGTTTAAACCTACTGCAGTTATTGGAGTGGGTGGGTATTCTACCTTTCCTGTTTTGCGTTATGCGCAAAGCAAGGGCATCCCTACTTTTATACACGAAGCCAATTCTTTTGCAGGCAAGAGCAATATTTTATTGGGTAAAAAAGCAACGAAAATTTTTGTGGCTACCACTGGAATGGAACGATTTTTTCCAAAAGAAAATTTACTGGTTTCTGGCAACCCAGTTCGCGATAGCATTGAAAACAATACCGTTTCTAGAAAAGAAGCATTTGCTCATTTTAATTTGGATGAATCTAAAACAACCATTCTTGCGGTGGGTGGTAGTTTGGGTGCTGCCAGCATCAACAATGCTTTGAAAGAACATTTAGGTGAGCTAGAAAAAAACAATTTGCAGTTGATTTGGCAAACAGGTAAAACCAATGCTTCGGTTTACCAAGAAGTTGCTGCACGGTATAAAAATATTTGGGTGGGCGAGTTTATCACGCAAATGGAATATGGTTATGCTGCTGCAGATATTGTGATCAGTAGAGCAGGTGCCATGGCGGTAACTGAATTATGTATATTAGGTAAAGCAGCTGTATTGGTTCCTTTTCCTCATGCTGCAGAAGATCATCAAACGGCCAATGCCATGCAATTGGTCAATAATGGTGCAGCCAAATTAGTCAAGGATGCAGAAGCAAAAAATCAATTGGTTCAAACCGTTATTGAGCTCTCTGTAAATCCGATGGAACAAGAAAATATGAAGGGTCAAATTAG
Organism: Synechococcus sp. UW140; assembly: GCA_943371295.1. GTDB lineage: Bacteria > Bacteroidota > Bacteroidia > Chitinophagales > Chitinophagaceae > Sediminibacterium. Next base: position 1,037 of record CALRUG020000154.1, read on the forward strand.
AAAAATGGCTTTGCGTAATGCAGCTGATTTTGTAGCCAATCAAATTTTAGCATCTTTATCATGAGTAAGTTAACCACCATTAATTCTATTTATTTCATTGGCGTAGGCGGTATTGGCATGAGTGCCATCGCTCGCTATTTTTTATCGAAGGGGGCTGCTGTGAGTGGGTACGATAAAACACCTACCGTGTTGACCAATCAATTAGAGAAAGAAGGAATCAATATTCATTATACGGATGATATTAGCTTAGCACCTCAGCAACCTGATGTTGTAGTATATACTCCGGCCATTCCGAAAGACCACCAAGAACTCAATCATTTCATCAACAATGGTTTTCCGGTAATGAAGCGCAGTGATATTTTGCAGTGGATCACTGAAAACGCATTCAATATTTGTATTGCTGGAACGCATGGTAAAACCACAGTTACTTCTATGGTGGCGCATTTGTTGCGTGATTCAGGATACGGTTGCAATGCTTTCTTAGGTGGTATCTCTGCAAATTATCATACCAATTTCTGGAGTCATGAACGCAATGTAGTAGTAGTGGAAGCAGACGAATACGATAGAAGTTTTTTAAAGCTCTCTCCTAATATTGAAGTCATTACTTCTATGGATCCCGACCATTTAGATATTTATGGTACGCCCGAAGAAGTAGAAAACGCTTTTGTACAATTTTCGCAAAGATTAAAACCAGGTGGAACCATTGTTGCCAAATATGGGTTGAGCAGGGCCGCCGAATTACAGGCTGCCAACTTATTTAATTACGATCACCAAAATATGGCGGCGGATATTCACGTAAAGTCACTTCAAGTAATTGAAGGTTCTTATCATTTTGAAGTGCAAGGTCCAAACTGGTCTATCCCTAATTTGGTTTTGCATATGGGAGGCTTGCATAATATCGACAATATGATTGCAGCCATCACTGTGGCAAAACAATTGGGCATTGACAATGATAAAATTATTACAGCTGTTGGCAATTATAAAGGCGTACGTAGAAGATTTGAATATGCCTTAAAAACAAAGGAGCATGTTTTAATTGACGATTACGCGCACCATCCAGATGAATTGAAAGCCTTGTTGTCTGGTGTGAGAAGTATTTTCCCTGATCGAAAACTGACATTGGTATTTCAACCGCATTTGTTTAGTCGTACCAAAGACCAGGCTGCTGGATTTTCTGCTACACTTGATTTAGCCGATGAAGTAATTCTATTGCCTATCTATCCCGCAAGAGAATTGCCAATGGAAGGAGTCAACAGTGAAATGTTATTGAACAATATGCAATTAGAACATAAGCAGGTATTGAGTAAGACCGAATTACTAGACTGGCTTAAAACCAACCAACCTTCCTTATTGGTAATGGCTGGTGCTGGCGATATTGATACCCTCGTGAATCCTGCCGCAGCATTATTAATGAACAATTCAATTTTATAATTGATCATGAAAAACTGGAACTGGAAAAAAATATTCATCAACACCGCCTGGGTGATTAGCCTAGTAGGGGTATTGGTATTATTGGGTGCTTCCATCCGCCAGAAAAGCAACAAAAAAGTTAAAGGGGTAGTGGTTGAAATTAAAGGAGCAGAAAAGCATATGTTCATTGATGAGCAAGACGTATTGCAAATCGTAAATCATCCTGCTCCTGTTACTGGTAGACCCATGCGTGGTATTCATCTTCGTAAGTTGGAAGAACAAGTAAAGACAAATCCTTGGGTGAGTAATGCGGAAATGTTTTTTGATAACCAATACCAATTACAAGTAAGCATTGTAGAAAGAGAGCCCATTGCCCGCATTTTTGAAACCAACGGCCAATCTTATTATATAGATACGGCTATGAATAAAATGCCATTGAGTACGAAGCTCACCGCTAGAATACCCGTATTTACTGGCTTTCCTAGTTCTAAAAAAATTGATACTGCTTTGATGCAGTCGGTGATTCTTTTGTCTACTTTAATTAATGCAGATTCTTTTTTAACTGCCCAAATTGCACAGATTGATATTGTTCAACAACATCAAATCGAAATGATCCCAGTAATTGGAGACCATTTGATTCAGTTTGGTGATTCCGCTTATGCGGCAGATAAACTCCATCGATTAAAAGCATTTTACCAAGCTGCATGGCTGCAACATGGAATGAATACCTATAAAATAATCAGCTTAGAATACAAAGGTCAGGTGGTTGGAATAAGAGAAAATACAAAAATCTTACCCCCTGAAAACAATATTCCAATTCAAATTCCGTTAACAAGTAAAAGAAATACTCTATGAATCACAATGACGCACCTATCATTGTTGGACTCGACATTGGTACCACCAAGATTGCCGCAATTGCTGGCCGTAAAAACGAATATGGCAAATTAGAAATTCTTGGATTTGGACGTGCAAACAGCAATGGTGTATCTCATGGCCAGGTGCTGAACATAGACCAAACCATCAAAGCTATTCAGGCTGCGTTAGAAAACTGCGCACTGAGCAATCCAGATTTAGAAATTAATGAAGTATATGTTGGTATTGCAGGGCACCATATCAAGAGTTTACAAACTCGCGGTGATATTGTCCGTCAAGATGCCGATATAGAAATCAGCAGAGCAGAAGTTGAACAATTGGTGAACAATCAGCGTAAAACTTTTATTCCAGCTGGAGATCAAATTATAGATGTGATTGCACAAGACTTTCATGTTGATAGCAATCAAAATATTAAAGACCCCATTGGGTACAATGGTGTAAAAGTTGGTGCAAACTTTCATATCATTACCGGAGATAGAAATGCAATCCGTAATATCAACCGTGCTGTAACTAGAAGTGGTTTGCAAACAAAAGATTTGGTTTTACAACCATTGGCTTCTGCAAGTGCTGTAATGAGTGAGATTGATATGGAAGCAGGCGTTGCTATTCTAGATATTGGTGGCGGTACTTCAGACCTAGCTGTATTTTATGAAGGAATATTAAAGCATACTGCGGTAATTCCTTTCGGTGGCGAAAATATTACCAACGATATCCGCTTAGGATTGGGTGTGTTAAAAACACAGGCTGAAGCAATGAAAGTTCAGTTTGGTTCTGCTTTAGCAGATGAAGCAAAAGCCAATGCATATATCACCATCCCTGGATTAAAGGGTATGCCAGCTAAAGAAATCAGTGTTAAAAGTTTAGCTCAAATTATACAAGCGAGAATGGGAGAAATCCTTGATTTTGTTACTTATCATTTAAAGCAAGTGGGTTTAGATCATCGTGCTTTAAACGGTGGTATTATTTTAACAGGTGGTGGTTCTCAATTAAAACATTTAATTCAATTAACAGAATATACTACTGGTTTAAACGCACGTATTGGTTTGCCTAATGAACATTTAGCTGCCAATCATATTGATGAATTGAAGAAGCCCATGTATGCAACCTGTATAGGTTTAATACTAAAGGGATACAACGACTACGATCATCAATACAAAGAGTTTAACGAGCAATTTGTAAAGATGGAAGTACCATCTGCTTTAAAGAAGAAAGTAGTTGCCAGTTCAACTGAAGCACCGATTGCCGAAGCACCTTCCATTCCAACTCCTACAGTTGAAAAAGCAACTGTTGATGTAACCCCAAGAATTAAATTCTGGGATAAATTCAAAAACAATTTGATTGAATTGTTTAAAGAAGAAGAAGACCAAGTTATAAGATAAAACGACTACCCATTTAATCCCTACTAACCCAAACCGTCCACTATGATTCATTTTGATCTCCCTAAACAGAAATCATCCATTATTAAAGTATTGGGTGTTGGCGGAGGTGGAAGCAACGCTGTTAACTTTATGTTTGAACAAGACATTGAGGGTGTTGACTTTATTATCTGCAATACCGATGCTAAAGCAATTGAACAAAGTAAAGTTCCCAATAAAATTCAACTAGGACCACACTTAACACAAGGATTGGGTGCAGGTGCAAATCCAGAAGTGGGTAAGCGCGCAACCGAAGAGTCGCTAGAAGAAATCAAACGTATTTTGGAAGTGAATACCAAAATGGCATTCATTACTGTAGGAATGGGAGGTGGTACAGGTACCGGTGGTGCCCCAATCATTGCTCAAATTTGTAAAGATTTAGGCATTTTAACCGTTGGGATTGTAACTACTCCATTTGGGTTTGAAGGTCCGCGCAGACAGTTACAAGCAGAAGAAGGTATTAAAGCTTTGAAGCCTTATGTAGATACTTTATTGGTTATTAGTAACGACAAATTACGCATGCAGTATGGCAATTTGAAAATGAAAGAAGCATTTTCAAAAGCTGATAATGTATTGGCAACTGCGGCAAAATGTATTACCGATGTTATTAATAGTCGTGGACATATTATTGTAGACTTTGCCGATGTATGCACTGTTATGAAAAATGGTGGTGTAGCCATTTTAGGTAAGGCAGAAGTTGAAGGAGAAAATAGAGCACAAATTGCCATTGAAGAAGCATTGTCTTCTCCATTGCTGAATGATAGTGATATCAGAGGTGCTAAGTGGATATTGATTAATATTAATAGTGCAGAGGGTGAGCATGAGTGCACGATGGATGAATTAGAAATCATCAACAATCATTTACGTTTACAAGCTGGTGAAGATGCCGATGTAATTGTAGGGATGGGCTATGAGCAATCTTTAGACAAGAAAATTGGTATCACTTTAGTGGCTACTGGTTTTGAACACAAAGATCCATTTGCAAAACCTGTTGCTGAAGCAAAACAAGAGTCAAAGCCAGAAAAAATTGTAATGACTTTAAAGGTAGAACATCCTGCTGTTAAATCAGGTGTGATCACTGCAACTTCAGAAGCAACTGCAACTACAGAACCAACTATTGAAGCTAAAGCTGCTCCTGTTGCACCAATAGATGCCAATGCGCCTACATTTGAAACATTAGAATTACCTACTGCTCCACAAACAATTGTTTTTGATATTGCACCTCCTGTTGAAGAAGAAGCACCAGTTGCAGAATTAGAACCAATTGCAGAAGCAGTAACCCCAATGGCGGTGTATATGGAAACCCCAGCTATTACTGAAGCAGAGTTAGAGTTGATGCCAACTTTACAAGGACCACCAGAAGTGCATATTTTTGAAGAAGAAGAATTGGCTCCTATTCCTACTGCTATTCATGCTAATTATTCTTCAGGATTTTTGAGTAAGCCTTCTAATATTTATGCAAGTGCTTCTTCAATTAATTCTCAAGAGCCTACTGAACCAAGCAAGCCTGAAACGCCTGCACAGCCAATCATTCAGCCAAAACCTGAACCAATATATTCAGCACCAGTAGTACCTCCTACACCACCTGTTACACCAACTCCTCCTCCGCCGGTTGCAGAAGAAGAGCAGTTATTTGATATGCAGTTGGTAGAGAAACCTGAGGGGTATAACACGCCTTCTGCACCTCCTGTAGCTGCAACAACGGATGCTGCTTGTGCTGGTGGAGACTATATGGACGATGTGGAAGAGCAAAAAAGAAGAGCGGCTGAGCGTATTCAAAAATTACGCAACCTATCATTCAATGTGAACAATACCAATGATCTGAATGGTGAGTTTGATGCTGTTCCTGCTTATGTAAGAAGAAATATGGAATTGTTTGGTAATACCCTTACATCTGTAGAAAATTTTTACAGCAAGTACACAGTTGGAAAGGATGAGAATAATCAAACTCAAATTAATACCATTAATACATTTTTAGACGGCAAGAAGCCCGACTAATCTATCTAGACTAACCCAACCATTATACTTTCGGATGCCCTGCTCTTTTCAGCGGGGCTTTTTGTTGTAATGCGTTTTTAATAATATTCAGCATTTGTTGATTGGTCTTTCACAGCAATTCTCACGACATACGAAACTTTTAGCCTGTACCTTTGTTATTATTTAAAGCATCGATTATGACAACGATAATGATTACCGGTGGAACAGGAACAGTGGGCAAGCGTTTAACGGAACTGTTGTTGGCCAAGGGTTACTCAGTCATTGTTGTTGGTAGAACTGGGAGTGTAAAACCTACTTCAAAAGGGAAATCGAGTAATCTGTCGAGTGAAACGAATCAGTCCAATCTTCGCTATGCTCAATGGAATATTGATGCACAAACCATTGAAGAGTCGGCCATTTCAGCAGCAGATTATATTATTCATTTGGCTGGTGCAGGTGTTGCTGATAAGCGTTGGTCTGAAGCAAGAAAAAATGAAATTGCCAATAGTAGAATCAATAGTTGCGAACTGATTGTAAAATCTT
>CALRUG020000155.1:0-7224 GCA_943371295.1 Synechococcus sp. UW140
GAATTGATGTGGAAATTTCAACAAGCATTGCCATGGGCCAAGCCAGGACAGAAATGGATGCTCATGGATAAAATTTTTGAATTGCCATGAGAATAGATAGCCACCAACATTTTTGGAAATACCATCCTGTAAAAGATGCTTGGATTACCTATGAGATGAATGTAATTCAGCGTGATTTTATGCCTGCTGATTTATTGCCCTTGTTGCACGCGAATAAATTTGATGGGACTGTGGCGGTTCAAGCAGATCAAACTGAAATGGAGACAGATTTCCTATTAGAATTGGCTTCTAAAAATGATTTTATAAAGGGTGTAGTTGGTTGGATTGATTTGTGTGCTGATAATATTTCAGAAAGACTAGCATATTATGCTGGATTTAAAAAGTTGAAAGGATTTCGGCATATTGTGCAAGCAGAACCAGCCGATAATTTTTTAATTCGTCCTGATTTTTGTAGCGGCATTTCGCAATTGAAGAATTACCCATTCACTTATGATCTCTTGATTTTCCCTAGACATTTGCCTTATGCAAAAAAATTAGTTGAACAATTTCCTTTGCAGCCATTTGTAATTGACCATCTAGCTAAACCTGATTTTAAAACTAGTGATTTCAAACAATGGGAAGAGAGTATAAGGTCAATTGCGAGGAATAAAAATGTTTATTGTAAAGTTTCTGGCTTAGTAACTGAAGCTGATTGGAAAAACTGGCATGTATCAGATTTCAGGTATTGTTTAGATGTTGTAACCGAATCATTTGGAGTAGATCGATTGATGTATGGGAGCGATTGGCCTGTTTGTTTACTAGGAGGTTCTTACACTGAAGTGACCAGTATAGTAGAAGAATATTTTGCTAGATATTCGTTGGAAGATCAATCAAAAATATTTGGGTTGAACGCAGTTCAATTTTATAATTTATAAATTACCATATGGATTTACAATTAAAAGGAAAATCAATTATAGTAACAGGCGGTGCAAAAGGAATTGGCTTGGGGATTGCTAAAGTATTGGCTGCTGAAGGAGCAATTCCTTTTATTATTGGTAGGAGTGAAACAGATAATCAAGCTGCCGTTGCAGAAATAAATTCATTAAATGGTCTAGCATATTTTATAACTGCTGAATTAACTATTCCATCAGATTGTGAACGAGCAGTAAAGGAGGTATTATTGATTACTGGTAGAATTGATGGATTGGTAAACAATGCTGGGGTGAATGATGGAGTAGGGTTGGAGAGTGGTAATTACGAAGCTTTTATTGAATCCCTTCACAAAAACTTAGTTCACTATTATTTGATGGCACAATATGCGTTACCTGAATTGAAAAGGAATAAAGGTTCAATTGTAAATATCGGTTCTAAAACAGCAGAAACAGGACAGGGGAATACTTCTGCTTATGCAGCTTCCAATGGTGGAAGAAATGCACTAACGCGCGAGTGGGCGGTAGAATTATTGAAATATGGAATCAGGGTAAATGCGGTTATTGTTGCAGAGTGTTTTACTCCCTTATATGAATCGTGGATTAAGACTTTTGATTTTCCAGATGAAAAAATAAAAACCATTACAGAAAAAATTCCATTGGGAAAACGAATGACAACCGTTGAGGAGATTGCAAATATGGTCGTATTCCTTCTTTCTGAAAAGTCGTCACATACTACTGGTCAGTTGATTCACGTAGATGGTGGGTATACACATTTAGATAGAGCGGTGAAGTAGTGTCGGTTCAATTAAGTCCCAAAGATTCCCATATAAGTCTTCAAAAACAGCTACGGTTCCATACTCTTCCTGGCTTGGTTCTCGAACAATTTTGATATTCATATCAATTAGGTTCTGATAGTCTCGTTTAAAATCATCTGTATACAGAAATAGGAAGACCCTTCCACCAGTTTGATTACCAACTCTGCTCTTTTGCAATTCATTGGCTGCTTTGGCTAATAGTAAGCAACATTCATTTGATCCCCTTGGTTTTACTTTAACCCATCGCTTCGTTTCACTCAAAACAGTATCTTCTATTAACTCAAAATGAAGTTTCTCCGTATAGAAAGCAATGGCTTCGTCGTAATCGTCTACAACGATTGCTATATGTGCTAGGTATTGCTTCATTAATTAAAAAGTTCCTTTGTATTTAGGGTCAAAATCAACCATCCATTCTATCCCATATTTATCTCTAAACATACCAAAATAAGAACCCCATGGGCTATCAGTAATAGGCATTTCAATATGTCCTCCGGCAGAAAGTCCATTAAATAAATGATCAGCTTCTTCTTTGCTTTCAGCACTGATGGAAATTTTACTTCTGGTTTCATTCAAATTGTGAACTCCCAGTGATTCAGGTGTATCGCTCCCCATTAAAATATCACTCTTACCAATGGGCAAAGCAATATGCATGATTTTATTTGCTTCACTTTCCTTAGCAATACTCCCTTCAAAAGACATATCCTTAAAACGCATGACCATGGCAAATTCTCCCCCAAATACTGATTGATAAAATTGAAATGCTTCTTCTGCATTTCCATTAAAGTGGATATAAGGATTAATTTGTGCCATAGTTTTTTTGCTAATATAACTAAACTTTTTAATCCTTCAATAAGGTAAGATCTTGTGTAGGAGCTGGTAATCCTAAAGAAGCTATATCTGCGTGAACACCATCTGTTGCTGTCTGTGTAGATAATTTCAATCCCCATTTTTGGAAAAAATTAGAAAGGTTTTTACCACTTATGCTACAGGCTTTTAACATAAACCAACGCATTTTAGCATCTGTGGTTGAAGGATTAATCGTTTCTCTTCTTGCTTGGCGATGAAGTTCTTGATAAAAATTTTCACCAAATGCCAACTTCAATTGTTGAAACATACATAATCGTACCCAAACACTGGTACTTGATGCATTATAATTACGAACCCCTTCTGCACTAGCTAAATAAGTGGCAGTATTGTTCCATTCATTCTGACTGGTTAATCTAGTAGGAGTTATGCCAAATGCTTTTTCAACTGCAATACTATATATATTCACCGTTACCTCAGTTAATTCACTCCAAGTCCATGCACTTTGTTGGTGCATATGGCCAAGTTCATGCCATGGCCCCCAAGTTAAATTGTCTGCTTTTAAAATTGATGGTACGCCACCTGTTGTACTTCCATACCATGTTCTGTAAAAGGTTGCTGCCATAAAATATCCGGGATGATCAGATTCAGTCATTAAGTATTTATGAATATTAGGTTGATCAATCGGATCATTTCCAAATAAACCACTAATGCTATCCTCAATGGCAATTACCCTATCTGCTTTTCTAATTAATGCTTCTTGATCATCATTTTTATACACTTTAGCATTGGCAAGTGAAAAAGTAATAATCGTTTTCTTTCCTACTAATTGTACATCTGGTACATCAGTTATATTATCAATCATTTTAACCCAATCAGCTTGTAAAGTTTTTCCTAATTGAAAATAGGGGATGGGCTTCATGCCTCTAATAAACTTAACTTTTACTTTGCTCGAAGGATTGTCGTTGTTGAAACGCAAATAGATGATGCCACCAGATGCATCCGTTATGGTGTTTATTCCATTATTTAATGTATATGATGTGGGATCCCATTTGGATTGATACCTTGAGTAAGTGCCGACTAATAAAGTTGGTAGCCTATTCCCATTTATTTGGGTTACCTCAATTTCCAAAGGGGTAAATGCGGGTAGATAAAAACCAGTTGTGCTAAAATCAGAGGCTCGAAAATTTTGAGCAAGTCTTTCAGCTTCTTTTGCACCTGAAACTGTTTCATTTATTTCTACAGTGCTATCCGCTGTTTTTAATTCTGGTTTTACTGTTGGTATTACAGGAGTAACTGGCGCAACAGGTGTCACGGGTGTTACAGTTGCTGGTGCAACTGTTTTTTTACATGAATTGAATAATAATAGGATAGATAAAAAACTAGAAATAAATTTCATTTGTTCAAGGATATTGATTTATGTATTATGTATGACATAATAAAAATAATAGATGATTTTCAATTCATCAAAAAAAATTTAAAAGCTAAGAAGTTAAGTCTTTGTAAACCCTTGGATTGTCGGCTCGCTGTTCGCTTCGCCGACTTCCTTAAAAGGGGGCTTACCCAAGAGCCTCGCAGCGCTTGATGCGCTGCGGTTGTTTTTTGTTCTCCACCTTACGCAAATGCATTTGCGACGGTCTCGCACAAAAAAAACCTCCAACATTGTTGGAGGCTCTTGTGCCCGAGACTGGATTCGAACCAGCACGCCGTTTCCAGCACCACCACCTCAAGGTGGCTTGTCTACCAATTTCAACACCCGGGCGCCTAATGAATAGGTTGCAATATTAAAATATTTTTCTTACATCCTATCGGGTACTTTAATACCCAAAACTTTCATTCCGTTTTTAATGGCTGTAGCTGTAAACACCGATAGCATTATTCGTAGTTGTTGCTTAGAATTGCTTTCTGCATTTGCAATGGAATGTTCACTGTAAAACGAACTAAAAGTTTTTGCAAGATTAAAAATATAAATAGCCACTTTAGAAGGATCTTGTTCTGTACCTGCATCTTTTAAAACTGTAGGGAACTGTTCTAATATTACAATCAATTCCTTCTCTAATGGGAACCAAGTATCATTCGCATCAACCATTAATGTTGAGCCTGGCTCATAGTTTAGCTTTCTCAAAATACTACTGATTCTTGCGTAGGTATATTGAATGAAAGGACCAGTGAATCCATGAAAGTCTATACTCTCTGCAGGATTGAAAACCATTTTCTTCTTAGGGTCTACTCTTAGAAGAAAGAATTTTAGCGCACCTAATCCAATGGTATCATACAATTCAGTTCTTTCTTCTTCTGTAAAATCGTTCACTTTACCCAACTCTTCTGTTTTCTCTCGGGCTATTTGAATCATTTCATCTACCAAATCATCTGCATCAACAACAGTACCTTCTCTGCTCTTCATTTTGCCAGTTGGTAATTCAACCATCCCATAGCTTAAGTGATCAATGCCATCCGCTGAAGGAAGTTTTAATTTTTGGCAGATTAGCTTTAATACTTTGAAGTGGTAATTCTGTTCATCTCCAACCACATAAATGCTTTGATTGGCATTGAACTCTTTTTGTTTTTGCTCAGCCAATCCAATGTCTTGGGTGATATATACTGATGTTCCGTCTTTTCTTCTTACTAGTTTTTCGTCTAACCCATCGCTGGTTAAATCGATCCAAACACTATTGTCTTCTTTTTGATAAAACACCTTTTCAGCTAATCCTTTGTCAACTAAATCCTTACCTAATAAATAAGTATTGCTTTCATAGTATATCTTATCGAAGTCGGTTCCAATTCTTTTATAAGTAGCGTCAAATCCTTCATATACCCATCCGTTCATATTCTTCCATAACTCCATCACTGAAGGCTCTCCAGCTTCCCAGTCTAATAACATTTGCTGAGCTTCTTTCATGATTGGAGCATCTTTCTCAGCTTGTTCTTCTGTTATGCCTGTTGCTTTTAATTCGGCTATTTCCGCTTTATAGGCATCATTAAATTTGACATAATAATCCCCCACAAAATGATCTCCCTTCATTTGAGTACTTGAGGGAGTTGCTCCATTTGCGTAACGTTTCCAGGCAATCATGCTCTTACAAATATGTATACCTCGATCATTTACGATACAGGTTTTTACCACTTCATTTCCTGTAGCTTTTAAAATTTCTGCAATACTCCTTCCCAAGAAGTTGTTACGTAAATGACCTAAGTGCAATGGCTTATTGGTATTGGGAGATGAATATTCTACCATTACCTTATTCCCAGTAGGAGCAGAGTGGCCAAATTGAGGGTCATTGTATTGTTCCAATAAAAACCCTGTCCAATAGGAAGCATTGATGGTTAAATTCAAAAATCCCTTAACCACATTGAAAGCTGTGAATAATTCAGGAAAGCGCGCAACCAAATCTGTTCCCAATTCTTGCCCTAATTGTTCCGGAGACTTTTTGAGTTCTTTTACAAATGCAAATAAGACTACCGTATAGTCTCCTTCAAATTCTGGTTTGGTTTGATTTACCAGCACTTGCTCTGGCTGAACTGATGAACCATATAATTGATGGATACTGCTTGCTGCTGCTTGTTTAATCCTATTTACCACACTCATAATCTTAACAATTTCGGGATGCAAAACTAACTATTTATCAACTACCTTCGCCGCCAGTTATGCAAAAGCTGCACAAATACCTAAGTCATTTGATCCTTTCGGTGGTAGATTGGTTCTATCCAATGTTCCAAAAGCTTATGCCAAAACAAACTTACCGTTATGCGGCTTGTGGTGGTTTTAATACAGTTTTAGATATTGGTTTATTCTTTATTGCCTACAACTATATCTTAGAAAAATCTACTGTTCATTGGGGTAATCTTATTATAAGTGGTCATATTGCATCCTTTATGATGAGCTTTTTGGTTACTTTCCCTACAGGCTTTTACTTAAGTAGGTATGTTGTTTTTCAAGAAACTTCCGTTACTAAAAGAGAACAATTGGGTAAATATTTCTTGGTTGTTTTTGGCTGCATTTTACTCAACTATATCTTCCTAAAGATTTTTGTTGACAGCTTTGGTTGGTATCCAACTCCTTCCAAAATGCTAACTACTGTTTTTGTGGTGATGTTTAGTTATTTCTCTCAAAAGAACTTCACATTTAAAGCAAAGTCCCTTAAATAGTGCTTGAAAAACCGCTAAAATGACCTTCCTATAGGGCACAATACGCCTTTTTGGTAGCTAAAATGACCGAAAATTAGGCTTTTGCCTAGTTTGCTGACAATATTTCACTTTTACTGACCGTGGCATAATGATTGAATAATAAGCTGTAATAGAAAACAAATATTATGGCAAAAATTATTGGAATAGACCTCGGAACCACCAACAGCTGTGTATCCGTTATGGAAGGTAATGAGCCTGTAGTCATTGCAAATGACGAAGGACGTAGAACTACGCCATCGGTAGTAGCATTCTTAAAGAATGGAGAAAGAAAAGTGGGAGATCCTGCTAAAAGACAGGCTATCACTAACCCTCAAAACACTATTACCAGTGTAAAGCGTTTCATGGGTCGTCGTTTTGACGAAGTAACCGAAGAAATTAGCCATTGGAGCTATCAAGTTGCCAAAGGCGATAACAATACTGTGAGAGTACAAATTGAAGACCGTATGTACACTCCACAAGAAATTTCTGCGATGATTTTGCAGAAAATGAAAAAAACTGCTGAAGACTAT
>CALRUG020000156.1:0-7180 GCA_943371295.1 Synechococcus sp. UW140
TCTATAAATTGGGATCATATATACGGAGTAAATTCAAACAACCATGGTATTCCGTTAGTTAATAAGTTTGATTTAACTAACTATTCTTTTAGAGATTTTGCAATAAGCTGGTTAACAATACAAAGCCAACAAGGTATTGATGATGTAGCAGTAATACAAATTTGCTGTGATACATTTACTATTGATAGTAATATAATTATCAAAAATTCTTTAATAGTATTTGCTAGAAGAATAGTAGTGTTAAATGGGAATAGTATTAGTTTGAATTTGGCAAATGGAAACTATCCTCAAGTGCAAATAATTACTCAGCAAACTGTTGATGAGAATAATGAAACTACCAATCTTTTTATTGTAAATATTAATGGTAACGATGCTCAACAATTTGTTTCATTTAAAGCCAAAGGAAAAGAAGTTGGTCTTTCTTGGGATTTTAGTACAAGCTCAACGGCACAGCCAGTGCCTTATGCACCAAAAGATTTAGACGTAGGATATTTTTGGTATGGAACACCATTACAACTTTCCCTAATGTCTATCTTCACCTTAGCTTCAGTAATTTTTACTGAGGATATACAAGTGGCCATAAAACAATTGCAATGGGTAAGAAAAATTGGAAGAAATGGTGTTGATACAGCCGATATGGCAAAACAAGCAACTACTTTTTTAGCTACGCTACAAGCTATGAATGCTTTGCCACAAGGTGCAATATTAGTACCTGCTTTAGACGAGTCGGTGTATGCTGCAAAAGCTACAGCATGCTTTATTTATTTGAACGACCGAAATACAAAATACACCGAACTTCAAAAGGATTTATCCAATTTAACTCAATGGAAAGAAGATGCAAAAACCCAACTCAAAGTAAGCGATGTTGAAAATGATTTGAATAAAAAATTAGAAACAAAAGCACAAGAAACATTAGACCAAGCTTTATATGCACGGGTTGTAGCCAGCAACCAAATGAATATAGACCAATTGAAGCTGCCATTTTTACAAGACGCATTTAATGCAGGTATTAAAGAATGGAAAACACAAAAAGATGTGGGTGACGCATTTCAAATAGTATCAGGTGCATTTCAAATTTTACAACAAATACCCATGATAATTATGGCACCAGAAATGGAATTGCCAGAAGCCATACAAGTTACAGCAGCAGTTGCTCAAGCTACTGTAACAGCTGTAAACACTATAACTCAAAACGATTTTCCTGCAAATCATGTTAATAGTGCAATAGCCAATGGAGTAGGTTTTGGTAAGGCTTTGCACGATGCTTATAAAGAGCATCAAAAGAAAAAAGAGGATAGCAAAAACGCTAATCCTGCAACAACTCCTGCTGCAGACAATGATGAAAATAATCATGCTCAAGTTCGTTTTCATGATGATGATGATGATACGTTAAGCCATTCATCTTCTGGCACAACACAGCCCAGCCATACCACTCTTTCCGAAGAAGAGGAAGAAGAACAAGAATCGCAACATTCATTTACCATTCACACAGGCATACCTTCAACCAATGGCAACGAAGAGGAAGATGAACATGGGTCAACTGCACCTGGTTCAGGTACAGGAAACCCTTCAGGACATGGAAGTGAAGAAGAACCTATAAAACCTTCTGCTGAAGAAACTAAAAAAGCTGCTGTACAAGCTTCGGTATTACAAGCAACACAAGGCATGACCGATGGTGCTAACCAAATAGTAAGTGCTGTCATGGATTTATATACAACAACAAAGACTGCTAAAAGCCTTGAAGCTACAGGCAATAAAGTACTTCAATTAGCTAATGGAGTAGTAAGTAATGCTTTTTCTAGCTTAACGCTTTCTGGTGTAGATACAGTAACAGGAGGTTCCGAGAATTGGGATAATTTTTTAAACCAAATAGATTCGATGAACGACCAAATTAAAGGATATAATATTAGTGGTGCATCTGAATACATTTTAGGTGTAAGGCAATTGGTAGTAGATGGAAAAGCATTTAGTCAAACACAATTAGCTGTTGCAAAAGCATCCACAGCATTGGCAGAAGCTATAATGAGAAAACAAGCTGCAAACAAAATAGCAGAGATTTATAACAACCGTTTTACAAGTTTGCAGGATGATATTGCAAATGATGCTGTTATTGGGCAGCTATTATATACCAAAGTAATAGATGCAAAAAGAGCTGTGTATTTAGCTTTAGAATCTTATCAACGTTCAGTAGTATATTTTACCTTACAACCAGCATCTGCTATACCAATGCCTTCAATGACTTCTAGTATAGGGGATTTTAGTAGTGCTATTGCAAACATTGCTGGCAATGAATTGGTTTTAGATAGTTTATTTCCCACACCACAAACTATTGGAGTAGGAGATAAACCAGGTATTAGTATAAATATTAATGATGATAAAATAATTAAAGAACTAAAAAAAGATGCTTTTACTTCTTTTGAAATAAAAACATCAGATAATGACTTCAATGATTTTCATAGAATAAGATTAAGTACTGTAAGAATATTTTTAGTAGGAATAAATGCAACAGAAAATGTAGAAGTAAATATTGTTACTAATGGCGTGTATAATGATAAGGCGAAAGACGGGCAGCCTAATTTGTTTGTAAGCAAACCCATGAAAATAAATTTTGTTTACAGTGGAACAGCCGATACACCAAACATAAACATAGATGGAACTGTGCCTCTACGGTATGAAAACGATTTTTTTCAACCAACCCCATTCACCAAATGGACAATACATGTAAAAAATCAAAAAACAGAGAATGCAATTGATTTAAAAAATCTTACAGGTATTCAAATTCAATTGTCTGGCGAAGCAACAGCTAATTAGTAATCCTATTTATAAAAATAAACAAGTAATAACCAAATGTGTTTTTTAAACTCATCTCACTATTCAGTTTCACCAAAGGGTTGGTTTTATTTAAGCCAACCCATAAGCGAAAATCAAAATAACTAATCATTTTTTAAAGAACTACACCATATGCCAATGCCTTTTTTTGGTCAGGTAATATTATCAGCTACCAATGTGGTACGTGATGGTTTTTTACCTTGTGATGGCAGTATACACAACATCAGCGATTACCCAGGCTTGTTTTCTATTATTGGAAACGATTTTGGTGGCGATGGCAAAACAACATTTGCAGTGCCCGACCTTAGGGGTGCTGCAACAATGGGTGTTGGTAAAAATAAAGCATCGGGTAAAGAATATACTGCAAACGAAATAGGAGGAAATGAAAGTATAACCATTACTACACCTCAATTACCCACTCATAATCATGAGGCAAGCGGAGTAATAAAAGCCAATTTAATGGTAAACAATGCAGCCGCCAATCGTTTTGAACCAGATTTAAATGATTGTATTGCTGCTTTTAATACCAATAACGACCAAGGTGTTATTGGTCAATCGGTAAATGGGTATAGCTCCCATAATCCTAATGTAGCATTAAATGCAGGTTCTGTGAAGTTAGCTACTAAATACGATGCACAAAATGCAACATTGCCTCCAGTTCTAAATAATACTGGCAATGGCAAACCATTGAATATTATGCAGCCTTATTTACCACTAACTTATATGATTGCTTATACTGGAATTTATGGACCTACCTATACTCCAGGTGATGATGATGATTAAGCTTTAATAAACAATATAGTCTCTAAAAAATATTATTCACTTTAACTACAACAATCATTATGGACGAATATTATTTAGGCGATATAATTTTATACGCCGGCAAAACAATACCAAAAGGCTTTTCACTTTGCGATGGCAGTTTAATAAGTGTTTCTCAAAACGAAGCTTTGTTTGCATTATTAGGCACTATTTATGGCGGTGATGGTGTTAACAATTTTGCACTGCCAGATCTTAGAGGTGCAGTGCCAGTGGGTGCAGGTACCAACAAAAATTCTGGCACAAAATATAATTTAGGTGTAGCAGGTGGTGCAGCAACTGCACAAATGACGCAAGATAATTTACCAGCCCATACACACGAAGCAACTATGCCTCCCTTAGCTGCAACTTTAAATATTAATAAAAGCATAGGTACAAAAGCAATTCCCGATGCTGGTGATTCTCTTGCTATGGGCAATATTCCAGCAACTCAACAACGAGGAAGTGTAGATATTGCAGTAAGTATGTATAGCAACAATACGCCAACTCTTAGTTTAAATGCTGCATCAATACAGGTTTCAACACCACAAATTACAGTTGCCAATACTGGTAATGGTAAACCGATTGATATTATGCAACCCTATATTGCTATGAACTATATCATCGCCACAGATGGTATTTATCCATCCAGGCAATAGCAAAATTTAATTATTAAATCTAGGTTGAATTTCCAAATACCTCATCCCCTAAACTACCCTTTATGAAGAAAATTACACTTTTTTTGGCCTTCCTTTTAAGCCTGCAATTGGCAAAAGCACAATGCCCCTATCAAGAAACATTTGAAGGGTTTACAACCAATCAAGCAACAAGCTTTACATCTAACGGTGTTACTTTTAGTCTGACGACGCTTGTAGTGCCAACTGTATCATCAGGCACTTGCTTTTTTGGCTTAAATACTACATCAACTCTTGACATAGGTTGGAATAGTGTAACCGATTCTTATATCAATGATAGAAAAGTGATTGAGAATATACGTTCTAATCTTGCAACAAATACGCCTGGTGCATCAGTTAAAATAAGTAGTGTCACACCTTTTAGTTTAAGAAGGTTTTTCTTATTTGTAGCTAATGGCAATTACACTGTAAAGGGTACTAGTGGTACTATTTCTATTTTGGGTAAAAATGGAAGTACTACCGTTTTTAATGTAAGTGTTACCAGCAGCAGTTGGAATAGTGTACTTAGTGGAGCACCACAAAATGGATATAACACCATTGATTTAGCAACTTTTGGAGGGCAAGACAATTCGTTTAATACCATTACTGAGTTTACAGTAACCACTAGTGCTAACAGTAATATGGAATACTTAGCTATTGACGATTTTCAATTTGGGCCAGCTAACCCTACAGCCCCTACGGTAGCTAGCATTGCTGCATCTGGCATAGGTACTAGCACTGCTACGCTAAATGGCACAGTAAATGCTAATGGCTTAACTACCACTAGTCAAGGTTTTCAATATAGCCTTTCGCCTACATTGGCTTCAGGTGTTACATCAGTGAATGCATCTCCTGCAACAGCAAGTGGAAGTAGTGTAACCAATGTTTCTGCAAATCTTAGTTCATTATCACCAAGCACTACTTATTATTATCGCACTATTGTAACCAATTGCCATGGCAATAAATATGGTAGTATTTTAAGTTTTACAACAACAGGTATCGTAACTGCACCTACCATTACTAGCTTTTCGCCTATTAGTGCTAAACCTGGAGATGCCGTAACCCTTACAGGTACTAATTTTAATACCACACCGGCCAATAATATTGTATTTTTTGGTGCAACAAGAGCAACAGTTACCGCAGCAACTGCAACCAGTGCAACAGTAACAGTACCAACAGGTGCAACCTATGCCCCAATTACATTGTTAAACACAGGTACAAGTTTAGCTGCCTATAGCTTAAGTAATTTTACACCTAAATTTAGCCCTGCTAAAACAGGTATAACGGCAACTGATTTTGCAACCAAAGTAGATTTTGCAACTGGTACAAATCCTTATTCATTAGCCATAGGGGATTTGGATGGAGATGGCAAACCAGATTTGGCAGTAGCAAATCAATTATCAAGTACAGTTTCTATTTATCGCAATACCTCCACGAGTGGCAGTATAAGTAGCGGAAGCTTTGCTACCAAGCAAGACTTCACTACTGGCAATCTTCCTGTTTCAGTAGTTATAGGCGATTTGGATGGAGATGGCAAACCAGATTTGGCAGTAGCAAATCAAAGTTCAAATACCGTTTCTGTATTTCGCAATACTGCCACGAGTGGCAGTATCAATAGTGGAAGCTTTGCAGCGAAGCAAGATTTTGCAACGGGTTCTAGCCCTCAATCATTATCGATAGGTGATTTGGATGGGGATGGTAAACCTGATTTGGCGGTAGCAAATCGAGTTTCAAATACCGTTTCTATATTACGCAATACTGCCATGAGTGGCAGTATTGGTAGCGGAAGTTTTGAAGCAAAGCAAGATTTTGCCACAGGTACAGAACCTTATTCAGTAGCGATAGGTGATTTGGATGGGGATGGTAAACCAGATTTGGTGGTATCGAATCTAAATTCTCAAAACGTTTCTATATTTCGTAATACCTCCACGAGTGGCAGTATTGGTAGCGGAAGTTTTGCAGCAAAGCAAGATTTTGCAACAGGTTCCGAACCAAGTACATTATCAATAGGCGATTTGGATGGGGATGGCAAACCAGATTTGGTTGTAGCGAATCAAACTTCAGATAACGTTTCTATATTTCGTAATACCTCCACGAGTGGCAGTATTGGTAGCGGAAGCTTTGCAGCCAAGCAAGATTTTGCAACAGGTTCAAGACCTATTTCATTATCGATAGGCGATTTGGATGGGGACGGCAAACCCGATTTGGCAGTAGCTAATTATAATTCAGCTACTCTTTCAGTATTACGCAATACGGCTATCAGTGGTAGTATCGGTAGCGGAAGTTTTGCAGCCAAACAAGATTTTGCAACAGGTACAGGCCCTCTATCTGTAGCTATAGGCGATTTGGATGGAGATGGCAAGCCAGATTTGGCAGTAGCTAATTATTCGCCATATACTGTTTCAGTTCTACGTAATGCTGATATTGTGGTTGCTTCAATGGTGCCACCAGGCAATGCTTTAAGTTTTGATGGCACAAACGACTTTGTGCAAACAACTGCACTTGGTTTTGGCTTGTCAGGAGGAATGACAGTAGAAGCTTGGCTACGCCCTAATCATGCTACCAATACACTAACTTTTATTAGCACAAGAGAACCAGCAGAATATACGTTTGATGCTAAATTAGATGGTGGTAATAAAATCTTGGTAACTTATGGAAATGGAGGTGGAGGATTTCTGGGAACTCCTAGAATTGATGTATTAACATTCAATTACAACTATACTGTGGGTAAGTGGATCCATGTAGCCATAGTATTTGATCCTGTTAGATGTAACTTGTATGTAAATGGCGTTTTGATTGGAGCTCAAAATCTTAACTATATTCCTACATTTTTTCTTCCTCAATCTGTTATAAAAATAGGCAGCGTTCAGGGTTTACAA
>CALRUG020000157.1:0-7179 GCA_943371295.1 Synechococcus sp. UW140
GTTTAAATAAAAAAAGAAAATAGTCTTTTAAGAAATAATTTCCAACGCTTTCCCTTCCCACTTTGGAAACAATATGCCGTTGTTATTAATGCTTAAATGTTTATTGGCTACTCCGCTAAATACAGATCTGAAATCAGTTGTAACGGGAAGGTCTCGTTGGTCTTCTAATTGATCTTTAGCCAATGAACCTATTTGCTGATAGACTTTTCCACCTTGTACATTATTGCCTAAAATAAAGGAACAACTGGCTCTGCCATGATCGGTGCCCCCTGTTCCATTTTGTGCAACCGTTCTACCAAACTCGGTCATGGTCATTACGGTTACATCATCTTGGTAAGCACCCATATCATTCCAAAATGCGGCAATGCTATCGCTAAAGTCTCGCACGTTGCGAGCAAACACACCATTGAGGGTACCTTGGTTAAAATGTGTGTCCCATCCCCCACTCTCTGCAAATGCCACTTCCAACCCTATATTCATTTTGATGAGTACGGCAATTTGTTTTAATGAATTACCGAGCGGACTGTTGGGGTATACTACGCCCGCAACGGGTTGATAGTTTTTGATATCATTTACGTTCAGCATTTTTAATGCCTCAAAACTTTCTTTGCCTGCTCTATTCAATAAACGATTACTGGTTTGCTCATACAATTCTTCAAATGAACCTGCTGTTAAATTAGCGGCCATTGGGTTTCCTTTGGTTTGAAGGGCAAAGTCTGCTAGGTTACTAATGGCCAATGCTTCTTGGCTTCCATATAAACTTCTTGGCAATGCACCAGTAATACTCACTGCCCTAAATGGACTAGCATCATGCCCCATTAAACCTACGGCCCTATTTAACCAACCACTGGATGTGCTCTTACTAAAGGGTGTACCCGATTCCATATAATCTTGTGCATCAAAATGACTACGGGTATTATTCGGGCTTCCTACTCCATGTGCAATGGCTAATCTTTTGTCTGCAAAAAATGGTTGCAAGGAAGCAAAGCTGGGATGCAATCCAAACTGTCCATCCAAATCAAATAACTTACCAGCACCATTCGTGGGATCCATGAATAAAGTAGGGCGTGCCTTTTTTAATTCCATATCGGTAAATGGCGTAACTGCCATCAGTCCATCCATAGCGCCTCTTTGAAATATGCATACCAATACTTTATTTTTTTTGTAGGGAGCTGGAGGCATTCCTGCAGCAGCCGCTCTAGTGATAAATGCAGGTATCCCTCCAGCAATGCCGGTTGCAAAAAGTGCCATTGCACCTGATCGCATAAATGCTCTTCTACTACTCATATTATTTTCTTTGAAATTCGGGTGAGCCAATAATGATTCCTACAACTTGCGACAACATATTCTTCGTTCCCTTATCTAAAGTCATTTGTTCAGCAGTTTTATCTACCGTTGCTGCCTTACTAATTTTTTCTTCTACAGCATCGTCATTCACTAAGGGAATCAATCGTTTAATATTAGCAGCATGATCTCTCTGGGGTAATAAAATATTGCTGTACACTGTCAACGCATCAATAGCACTTTCGGGTTCATGGTAATTATTTAAAGCAGCTAAATCCATTCTTACTCCAGGAATTTTTTGTGAAGCAAATGCCAAACCAAAATTCATTCTATTTAACAGCGCGCCCGTGTTAATCCAATTTGAAGCTCTATCAGGGAAACCCGTTGGGGCTTGGTAATAATAGAATCGTTGCCCCATTTTGGTACACCAATTAAATAATTGAAAAGGTTGTATCACTTGTGCATTGGTTGCCCTAACCGCACTAATTACCATTTCAAAAGGCGACTTTACTTTTTCATGCGAAACCGATTTTTTCCAAAATGCTGGATCATACACCATGGTTCGCAAAACCGCTTTGATATCTCCATCAGTTGATTGGAATGTTTTCACCATGTTTTTAATCAATGATACAGAAGGTGTATCACTCACAAATCTGGTGGCCAATTTGGTGCAAATAAATTTTGCTGTAGATGGATGTTCTGCCAACATGGTTAACACATCAATTCCTTCTTGGTATCCACCATTGGCGGGAAAGTTTTTATTTAGAATTGTTTTGGGTTCATTATCGTGCTGATCTGCTCTGAATAAAAAATCACCCTTTAATACAAATCCTCTTCTTTCTAACTGAGCAGGATTCAATCTTTCTAATAGATTTCTTGCCGGAGTATCTTTTGCCAATGGCATCACCGTCCATCCTGTTAATGCTTTGGCAACTGTAGTAACATCTGCTTGCGTATATCCACCATCAACACCTAGTGTATGCAATTCCATCACCTCACGTGCATAGTTTTCATTCAAGCCTCTTGCATTTCTTGGCGCGTTAGCATTCAACCTTGGGGCATTGCGAACACTAACACTACTTGCATTGTCTAAATATTCTAACATAGCTGGGTGCTGTGCAGTAGCCAATAACAGGTCTTTGAATTTTCCCATTACATTGGGGCGAATAGCATCTCGCTCATAAGTGTACACGTATTGCTGGCATTGATTCTTGGTAACTGAAACATTGAAATGATTAAACCAAAAATCGGTGAGTACTTCTTGCAATTGATTATTACTGTAAGCTGCACTCAATACTTTTTGATTCACCAATTCACGATGCAATTCGAGTATCGGCTTATACCCTTCTTGTTCCATGATTACTCGAACCTGCTCTCTATATTCTTTGGGATCTCCTTTAATGGAATCTCTATTGATGATTCCTTTTCTAGTTGCCAATCGTATAACTTGACCAGCGTTTAAATAGGTGTTTACAATGGTATCATTAGTAAGCGATAAAGATTTAAATGCAGCCAGTCGTTTATTCAACCCTTCATTAGGTAGATTGGCGGCGAACTGTTGTTCCAACCAGTTTTCCAAACCCATACTCACCACCGCTTCTACCTGACCTGGTTTAGCGCCAAAACTAAATCGATCCAATAATCTGGCTGCTGCTTGATGGGGAGTATATCCAAATTTTTTATAGGGAATGGGGTCATCTACCAATGAGCTGAATCCAAAGGTTGCCGTAATCGCTAAGCAAAATAAAATGCCTTTTGCAAATTTCATGTACTGAATTTGCAGTAAGATAGCTAAACGAACCAAAGGTTTAATGGGGAACTATTATTTTTTAACAGCTACTTTATATAGGATACCAGCCATCAATGCAAAAAACAAAGTACCCAATAAGAAATAACCATTTTCAGATAACAAATGAACCAAGCCTTCTTCTTGGCTAATTGCAGCCAAAAATTTCTCGCCAGAATCAGAGCCAGATACAAATGCAATGATTACTCCTGCTACTGCGCCACCTGCAACCAATCCTGTTGCAAATAAATTACCCTTGCCTAATTCCTCTTCTTCGGCACTCAACTGCTGGTTCGCTTTTTTCTGTTTGCTTTCCACAATTCCTCTTATAGCACCTCCCAAAAAGATAGGTAAAGTGGTGGCCAACGGCAGGTATGCTCCCACCGCAAAACTTAATGACTTAATGCCGCAAAGCTCCATCGTAATAGCTAAGAAAACACCCGCAAACACATATTGCCAATCTAAGTTTTGCGAAAGGATTCCTTTGATAAGCGTTGCCATTAAAGTGGCTTGTGGCGCAGGATATTTTTCTGTACCGATTGCATGATTAATTCCTTGGCTCAACATTTCTGAACTAGGTTTATCTAAAAATTTCACGGTTAAGCCTATCACCAAAGATGATACAATGGCACCCACAAATAAAGCAATCTGTTGATTGCGTGGTGTTGCACCTACAATATATCCGCTTTTTAAATCTTGTGATGTAGCACCTGCATTGGCTGCAGCTATACAGATCATTCCACCCACTACCAATACCAATGGCTCATAACTTTGGCCAGTCCATCCCATGCTTAAAAAAATCAAGCTGGTTCCCATTACGGTTGCGATGGTCATACCACTGATGGGGTTGTTAGATGATCCAATTAAGCCTACAATTCTGGAAGATACTGTTACGAATAAAGCACCAAATATGATGACTAAAATTCCAATTAATAATTTCTGCAACACACTGTCTCCAGGCACTTGAGGCAATAATGTAATTAATAAAATCAAGCCCAATGTACCCAAGCCTACTACTTTTAAACTCAGGTCTTTTTCTGTTCTTAATATAGAGCCTGCATTATCTCCGCTCTCGGCTTTTAAAGATGCAACTGATCCTTTAACAGACTTAACAATCGTTGGTACTGTTTTAATTAATGTGATAATACCTCCTGCTGCAACCGTTCCTGCTCCAATTTGTCTGATATATGCATAATAAACAGCAGAAGAAAAATCATTGAATGTATGTGCTACGGGATCCCAACCGCCTTTTCCTCCAGCCACTGCAATATCTGCTAAGTAGCCTAGTTTCACTAATTGTGCTGCAATCATATCGGGTGGTACCAAGGAAGAAAACAATGGAATAAATACCAACCAACTTAATACGCCCCCTGCAACCAATACGCCACCAATTTTTGGACCAATAATATATCCAACGCCCAAATATTCTGGAGTAATTTCTCCACTCACTTTTGCAGATGGAAAGAATTTATTGATTTGTTGTGTGGCATAATAAGGTGTTTCTGCAATGACGTGCAATACTTTTTGCAAGAGTGCATAAACGAATGCAACCCCTAATCCCCAGAATGCAGTCTTTGCAAAATCACCGCCCTTTTCGCCAGCCTTTAATACATCTCCACATGCAGTTCCTTCTGGATAAGGCAGGTTATCGTGCTCATTTACAATCAAGGCTTTTCTCAAAGGCACCATTAATAAAGTACCAAGTAATCCTCCTACAATTGCTAATATTAAAATGGTTAAATAATTAAAATATTCTGCGCTGTCTGGTGAGGATAAAAATAAAAATCCTGGCAAAGTAAATGCCACCCCTGCTGCAATACTTTCTCCTGCGGATCCAGTGGTTTGTATGATATTATTTTCAAGAATAGTAGTCTTTAAAAACTTACGCCCCAAAGTAATAGCAATCACCGCAATGGGTATAGATGCGGAAACAGTTAAACCCGCTTTTAATGCAAGGTATACCGTGGCTGCTCCAAATATGACTCCAAATAAACTACCAACTAGTATTGACTTAACGGTTAGCTCGGCCATATTAGATTCGGGAGCCACAAAGGGTTTGAATTGCTTTTTTGGTTGAGACATAAAAATTTATTTAAAAATTAGTCCATCATTTTCTTCAACTTGCTCGCTAATATAAATAAGATGATTGATGCTGTGCCTGCCATTACCACAAACATCATGAAGTACTCATTCAAATTAGTGATAGCAAAGCCCATCACATAAGTGGTTTTTCCGTCAGGATACAAGGCACTTAACACCCCTGCTAA
The DNA here is from genome assembly GCA_943371295.1 of Synechococcus sp. UW140. Lineage (GTDB taxonomy): Bacteria > Bacteroidota > Bacteroidia > Chitinophagales > Chitinophagaceae > Sediminibacterium. Next base: position 5,338 of record CALRUG020000157.1, read on the forward strand.
TTTATTCGCGAATGCATTGGCAGTAAACCATACCGCCATCAACAATGAAGCGAATTTTACTGGTGCTAATTTATTCACCAACGATAATCCAATGGGCGATAAACATAATTCTCCACTGGTATGCATAAAGTACATGCCAGTTAACCAGATCATACTTACTTTAACACCGGGCTGCACATCTTTTACGCCAAAAGCTATCCACAAATAACCCAATGCCAATAAGAACAAACCCATGGCCATTTTAGTAGGCGATGATGGTTCACGCTTGCCCATTTTTAACCACAAAAAAGCAAAGATGGGTGCGAGTATTACTACGAATGTAGAGTTTAATGATTGAAAGAAACTGGCTGGTACCACATAGAACCCTAGGTCTCTATTGGTTTGCTCTTCTGCAAAAAAAGTGAGTGATGCACCTGCTTGTTCAAATGCACTCCAAAAGAAAATCACAAAGAAAGAAACGGTAAAAATAACCGCTACTTTTTTCTTCTCTAAACTACTTAAACTTTTATCGGAGAACACAATGAATGCAATCAATAAAATACTCGCAATCAACAAATAAAATAAATAGCTAAATATTTTAACATCGGCATAAATTAATCCAATGGTCAAAATAGAAAACGCCAACAATGATCCCACCATAAAGAGTGGTTTCAAGAATTTTTTGGGTGCGTTATCGGGTGTTAGTCCCAATGTTTTTCCTTCTGGGTCTAACACATATTTGTTGTGTAATAATTTTAGGGTGGCTACTCCCAAGAGCATTCCAATCCCACCGGCCAAAAATGCCCATTTAAAATCGGCTGGATTACCTGTATCGCCTACCAAGCCACATACAAATGGCCCCAAAGCACCACCCACATTAATTCCCATATAAAAAATGGTATAGGCTGAATCGGTTCTAGTATCTCCTTTTCTATATAATTGTCCTACTAATGAAGAGATATTGGGCTTGAAAAATCCATTTCCTGCAATCATGAAACCCAATCCTGAAAAGAACAACCAAGAAGATGCATCTGGGTTAGATTCATATAACATGCCGCAGAAAAACAAAATGAATTCTCCTATAGCCATCAAGATTCCACCTGCTAAAATGGAACGCTTATTACCCCAATAACGATCGGCTACATATCCACCCACTAAGGGTGTTAAATAAATTAGACCCGTATAACTTCCATATAAATTGGACGCAAATACTTTGTCGAACATTAATGCCTTGGTCATAAACAAGACCAAGATGGCCCTCATGCCATAATAGTTAAAGCGCTCCCACATTTCGGTTGCAAACAATACATACAGTCCTTTTGGATGCGCAATGGATTTGGTTCTTTCCGTCATAGCAATCATTTTCGTTAATGGCTCAAAATAGTGATAAAAGTGAAATTGATGGGTTATTTTCGCAACCAATTTAGCTTTCATGAATATTCTACTATTAGGCAGCGGCGGCCGTGAACACGCATTAGCATGGAAAATGACGCAGAGTCATCATTGTGATCAATTATTTATTGCACCCGGAAACGCTGGTACTGCTGAGTTTGGGACCAATCTATCCATTTCAGTGAACGATTTTGATGCAATAAAAGAAGCCTGTATCAATTACCAGATCAATATGTTGGTGGTTGGTCCTGAAGAGCCGTTGGTGAAAGGGATCTATGATTTTTTTCAGGCAGACCCTTCATTAAACCATGTAATTGTGGTGGGCCCTTCCAAAGCCGCAGCGCAATTGGAAGGAAGTAAAGCATTTAGTAAAAAATTCATGCAAAGACATGGTATTCCTACTGCCGCTTATGCTGAGTTTACGGCTGATTCTATTGAAGCAGGTAGACAATATATTCAACAACATTCTTT
>CALRUG020000158.1:0-7124 GCA_943371295.1 Synechococcus sp. UW140
AACAGCAGACGTATTGGTCATTGGGGGTTGGGCTGATAGGGAAAAAACTAGGAAGAAACTGATTGATAAAACTGCGATTTTTTTCATGTGTTGTAGAATGAAATGCAAAATTAGATTTATCAAAGCTGACTATTGTCAGGAAATTGTCACAGAATAACCACTTATTATTAAACTTGACGCTAAACAATTTACTTTTGCATTCAAATTAAAAGTCTGATAATGCCAATTATTGCTCCTTCCCTATTAAGTGCTAACTTTTTAAACTTAGAACAAGATTGCAACATGCTAAATAAAAGCCAAGCTGATTGGTTTCATTTAGATGTAATGGATGGACAATTTGTTCCCAATATCAGTTTTGGTTTGCCGGTAATTAGTCATATTAGAAAAGCGACCCAGAAAGTATGCGATGTGCATTTGATGATTGAAAAGCCAGAAAACTATACCGCTGCATTTAAAGAAGCTGGGGCAGATATTTTAACCGTGCATATTGAAGCTTGTAATCACTTACACAGAAATATTCAAGAAATTAAATCGATGGGAATGAAGGCAGGCGTTGCAGTTAATCCACATACTTCCATTCACTTGTTAACTGATTTAATTCAAGATCTAGACTTGGTTTGTTTAATGAGCGTAAACCCTGGTTTTGGCGGGCAACATTTTATTGCAAATACAATCGAAAAAATAAAGTCTTTAAAACAATTAATACTTCAAAAAAACAGTCACTGTTTAATTGAAATTGACGGAGGGGTTACTTTAGAGAATGCACCGTCTATTTTAGCTGCAGGTGCAGATGTATTAGTTGCAGGTAACACCGTTTTTAAATCTTCCGACCCCATAGCAACAATTGCTGCTTTAAAAGCACTATAAGAATTCTATTTTAAGAAATTATTAAATCGTAATTCTTTCCACATCTGTGAATAAGAAACATTAGGATATATGTATGCCTATTAATTAAATTTGGGAGAAGAGGATTTTATTACCTCCTTAAATTGATTCGTTAACTAAAACCCTATAGATTGACAGAGACAATCATTAGCCTAGAGTCGGTAAATCCTATTGAATTTTTTGGTGTGAACAACGGCAAATTAGATTTACTAAAGAAAAAATTCCCTTTATTAAAAATCCTATCTAGAGGCACTCAATTAAAACTGAGCGGTGCACCCGAACAGATTGATACAGCCCGTGAAAAAATTGATTTAATTGTACAGTATTTACAAAGAAATGGTCATTTAAGCGAAGGCTATTTCGAACAAATTTTGGGTGGAGACGATGCAGAAGTAGTAGATAATTTTGTAGACCGAAATCCCAATGATATTCTGGTATTTGGACCCAATGGTAAAACAGTTCGAGCAAGAACCCAGAATCAAAAAAAGATGGTGCATGCTGCAGACAGAAATGACATCGTTTTTGCCATAGGACCAGCTGGTACCGGTAAAACTTATACTGCCGTTGCGCTTGCAGTAAGGGCTTTAAAAAATAAAGTAGTAAAAAAAATCATTTTGACCAGACCTGCAGTAGAAGCAGGAGAAAGCTTAGGTTTTTTACCAGGTGATTTAAAAGAAAAAATTGACCCCTATTTAAGGCCTTTATATGACGCTTTAGATGATATGATACCTGCAGACAAATTGGGGTATTATATGAGCACCAGAACCATTGAGATTGCTCCATTGGCTTATATGAGAGGTAGAACCTTAGATAATGCATTTATCATTTTAGATGAGGCGCAGAATACGAATGACCTGCAATTGAAAATGTTCCTCACTAGAATTGGAGCAAATGCGAAAGCAATTATTACAGGTGACCCTACTCAAGTTGATTTGCCTAGAAATATGAGAAGTGGTTTAGACAAGTCAACCCGGATACTTAAAAATATTGATGGAATTGCTCATATTGAATTAACCGAAGAAGATGTGGTAAGACATCGATTAGTTAAAGCAATAATTAAGGCATACGATAAAGAAAAGGAAAGAGAAGATTCGGATCATCCACCACATCATCATCATCGATAAATTAAGCAAGGCGCCCTAGGGCGCCTTTTTACTATTTGCAAAAGCCTATGAACACTAATTTTGATTTAACTTCGTTTAAAACGAATAAGCTGTTATATATGAAAAAAATTTTGCTATTATCCCTTTCCACCTTATTGTTTCAAATTGCGATTCAAGCACAAAGGCCTTCCACATTTGGCAAACCCAAAACAGTAGCCCCACCTGTTGATGCAAATGCAGCAGCCACTGGAGACAAGCAAAATATATTTCCTGAAGCAGGGTTTGTTGGGATAGGTATTTTAACTCCTGGAGCGCCTTTAGAAATCAAAAAAGCCGCTGGTAATACCCGGAATAAAAATATTCTATTGAAATTAAGTAACGAATGGGCTTCCGGAGGACAAAATGAGCCATCTATTATGTTTTCGAATGGAGATGTCTCCAATCCCAAAAATTTAAGCTATTGGACAATTGGTGCAAGGGTTTCTGGAGATGAGGTTTTGAAAACCCCGCAAACATTTAAAATCAGTCACAAAGCAGGTTCCGATGCTATTGAGAAAGAATTTTTCTCAATAGATTCTTACGAAGGAAGGGTAAAAATTGGTGATGTAAATACCCAAGTGGATGGATATAAACTGTATGTAGAACAAGGGATTTTAACTGAAAAAGTAAAAGTTGCTGTAAAGAATTCTAAAGATTGGTACGACCATGTGTTTAATAAGGACTATAAATTAATGCCCTTAAACGTTTTAGATGAATACATCAAAACGAATAAGCATCTTCCCGGCATTCAAACAACAGAAGAAGTAATGAAAGATGGATTAGACCTTGGTCAAATGAACGCCCTCTTACTAAAGAAAGTAGAAGAGTTAACCCTATATACCATCCAACTTAAAAAAGAGTTAGACGAAACCAAGGAGCTCATTAAAAAGAAGAAAAAATAATTTATTGGTCGCCTAAAATTGAATGACCTAATTTATCTCTCTTGGTAGTGAGGTATTTTTCGTTGTGGGGATTGGGAGCCACTTCAATTGGAACCGTATCTACTATTTCTAAGCCGTATCCTTTTAGTCCTGCCCTTTTTCTTGGATTATTGCTCATTAATTTAAGTTTGGTTATACCCAGTGAACGAAGAATTTGTGCACCTACTCCATAGTCTCGTTCATCCATTCCAAAACCCAGATGAATATTGGCTTCTACCGTATCCATACCTTCTTCCTGGAGTTGATAAGCACGTAATTTATTAATCAAACCAATACCTCTACCCTCTTGATTCATGTAAAGAATCACCCCTACACTGGCAGTTTCTACCATGCGCATGGCTTTGTGTAATTGTTCACCACAATCGCACCTTAAGCTACCTAGAATATCTCCAGTGAAACAACTACTGTGAACCCTTGTAAGCACAGGCTCATCCTTTTCCCATTTACCCTTTACCAAGGCTAAATGTTCAGCTCCAGATAAATTTTCTTTGAAGGCAACTAACTGAAACTGGCCATATTTGGTTGGCATATTTACCCTGACTAATTCTTCTATCAAAGAATCTACCTTTAAGCGATAGTCAATTAAATCTTTAATTGAGATTATCTTCAATTCAAACTTCTGTGCTATTTCAAGTAATTGAGGCAATCTTGCCATGGTCCCATCTTCGTTCATCACTTCTACCAAAACCCCAGCCGGCTCTAATCCAGCCAATCTGGCTAAATCTACTGTTGCCTCTGTATGACCACTTCTTCTTAGTACTCCGCCCGCTTTAGCTTTTAACGGAAATATATGTCCAGGTCTTCCCAAATCACTTGCTTTAGTATTTGGATCTACCAATGCTAAAATTGTTTTTGATCTGTCTTGTGCAGAAATACCCGTTGTAGTACCCTGTCCAATTAAATCGATTGAAACCGTAAAAGCAGTTTCATGCAAAGAAGTATTTGAACTAACCATGGGTGTTAACTCCAACTCTTTACACCGTTCTTCAGTTAATGCTGCACAAATCAATCCTCGCCCCTCCTTGCTCATAAAATTGATTGCTTCTGGCGTTGCAAACCTTGCAGCCATTATAAAATCTCCTTCATTCTCACGGTCTTCATCATCAACTACAATAACCATTTTACCCTTTCGAATATCATCAATTGCAGCTTCAATACTATCTAACATATTTGGTAATTGAGCGGCAAAATTACAAAAACCATTCCAAGGAACCGCTTTAAAACAATTTTGTCCCGTATAAATACCGGTCAATTTAACAAATCAGATAAGTAGCATTGAGCTCAAATATTGGTATGAGAAGATATTTTCTATTGAGCATTGCTTTATATGCGCCAATTATCCTATTTGGACAGAACACATTTGGATCGATTAGCGGAAAAGTATTTTTTAAAGGAAAACTAATTAATGGGGCTATTATAAGTTTGTTAGACGAGGGCACACAAACCCTTTTCAAAACCAGTAGTAATTCATCCGGGACCTATGGGTTTTATCAGCTAAAACCTAGTACCAATTATTCACTCCAAGTTATTTATCCTTTGGCAGATACCCTGCGCATCCAATTCATTCAAATAATGGTAGGTGAAGATTTACTGTTGCATATTCCTCTTCAACCAAAACTGAATGAATTAAATGCCATTCAAGTAAATAGTTCTATCAACAACAATAAAGCAGTTACTAGTATTGATCTTGTAAAAAATCCTTCTGTAAAAGTGAATGAATTGAGTAGACTGTTTATGCATCATCCAACTGCTTTTATCAAAAATGATAACAGTGGTGCCGTTTCTTTTTCAGGTCAAAATTTCCGGTTCAATTCCTATTATATTGATGGCGTTTTACAAAATGATCAATTTGGCTTATCACCTACTGGCACTATTATGGGCGAAACAGGCAACTTATCAGCAGCAACAGAAAGTTTTGAACAAATGCAATTACTTGTATCTCCCTATGATGCCTCATTAGGGAATTTTACTGGGGCTGCTATTAATATTGTTACAAAATCTGGAAAGAATAAACCATTTCAAGATGCTTATACTACAATAAGAAATAATCAACAAGTATATAAGCATATGGGCTTAAGTGCAGGTGGGCCAATGATTTATAATAAGTTGTTTTACTATTTCAATGCAGATTATTTAAATGAATACGTTTCAAGAAACTACACTATCAATGATTATCAAGGTGAAACCAATCAAATAAATAAACTGAATAGATTTAGACAAACAATGCAAGAAAGATTTGGTTACGACCCTGGAACATTAGATCAAGTTTTGCTTAATACAACCAATAAATGGTCTTTCAGATTAGATGGCATGCTGAATGTAAAAAATCAATTTGCATTCAATGTCAAAATTACTCATGCATTGAGAAACAGTAATAATACAAGTTCTGAAAACATGCTTATTTTTTCGAATAACGGCAAAATTCAACAGCAGAAAAATATTTCATTAAGCCTTGAATGGAAATATAAAGTGAATTCATTCACACAAAATAGATTGCTGGTTTCGTATAATCATCACGGTTCATCCACAACACCAAAACAACAAGCATTTCCCTTGATTAGATTATTAGATGGAGAAGGAATGATTGTTCTTGGTTCATCTGAAGAAACCTATCAAAATAAGCTCTCACAAACCAGTCTTAGTTTGAATAACCGATGGAATATATTGAAAGGAAATCATTTTTTTGATTTTGGAATGGAGACTGATTTTGTTAGACTAAATAACAATTTCTTGCTCAATGGAAATGGTCAATATTTTTACTATAGTATTAATCATTTTTTACAAAACAGAAATCCCGCTGAATTTAGTATTAATCGAATTTCGACTGGATTAGATCAAGAATCCATTGTAGCCAATTTGAATATTTTAAAGTGGGCTTTCTTCATTAATTACAAGACCATTTACAAAACGAATATGCAAGTGCTTTTGGGTTTAAGATGGAATGCTGAGCAGTTCTTGAATAAACCAACAATAGATTCATTTACCAATAATACAGCATTACCGCTCATATCAACAATACATGATTTACAGGGCGCAAGTTCTGGTCAACTCCCCTCTCTATATTCTCTTCCCTCACCAAGAATTCATTTGAAATTTTTTATGCCAAAATGGAATACCTATTTAAAAATTGGATCAGGAATATTTACTGGAAGAATACCATATGCATGGTTGTCTGGAATCATTTCCAATAATGGGCATAAAATTGAACAATACTTATCTAAACAAAACCAATTAAGCAACTATCCTTTCAATCCCAACAATACTTTAGTCAATTTTATACCACCTCCATTTCATACAATCAATAAAGGGACAGTGTATTTAAGTGCTGAAAAATTAACACTACCCACCATCTGGAGATCCACTTTATCTATAGATAAATATTTAACCCCCAATACGGTATGGCAAATTCAATTGATGTACTATAAAAACCTTACTGAGCATGGATTTTTCAATATTAACTTAAATAAATCCAGCTCTAAATTAGAAGGCGCATACAATCGGTTGATTTACGGTCCATACGATACTTTAAAAATCCCCATGAATCAAGATGGCACCAATCCATATGACCATATCATTTTGATAAAAAACATAAACAATCAAAAGGGCTATGGTTATGAAATGTCTATTCAACTAAAACATCAACAATTACAATCAAATAGTTTGATACAATATTCTTACGGAAAAGCTTATTCTTTATTCGACGGCAACTATTCTATTCCGGTTAACCATTGGAAATTAATGGAACAGGTTGAAGGAAGAAATCAGCTCTCGTTATCTGTTTCAGATTTTAGTCAAGGGCATCGAATCTATGCCGAATACCAGATCCAAATAAGACAGAAAAACAAAAAACGGATTAGTTGTTCTATTCACTACAATGGGCAATCTGGTGCAGCATTCAGTTATGTTTATGGGAAAGGGAACCTCTCTGGAGACGACCCCACTTCAACTGGTTACGATTTAATTTATATTCCAAGAGAGGCAGAAATCAATCAAATGTTTTTTGATCCGATATTTAAAAAAGATATATACTATACAAGTGATCAACAAAAAGAAGCATTGAATTCCTATATTATTTCAAACAAGTACTTACAAAAAAGAAGAGGAATGTATGCAGAGCGAAATGGCAGTAGGGCTCCATTTACCCATCGGGTAGACC
>CALRUG020000159.1:0-7002 GCA_943371295.1 Synechococcus sp. UW140
TAGGATGTGCTGCACACTAAAACTATTTTGGCGTTCACAAGAGTGTATGCCAGCTTTGTAACCTTTGTTACCAATAGGTCCATTTTGCTATTCTACATTTGTATTCAATTAATAATCGGATTATGAAGGAACTTATATTAAATAATTGGAGTTTTATTCGAGTAGTTCGCTTACTGGCCGGTATTGCAATCATTATTCAAGCAATTGCCAATAAAGATGCCATATTTGGAGTAGCAGGTTTTTTATTCACGATTATGGCCCTATTTAACACCGGTTGTTGCGGAACAGGAGGTTGTTACACACCAATGAAAAAAACATCAAAAACAACAGAGGAAATTAGTTATGAAGAAGTGGTTAAATAATAATAAACTTTACTTAATAGGAGCTTTAATAGGTGCTATTGGAGGATATATTTATTGGCAACAAATAGGTTGTGATTCAGGAACATGTGCAATAACATCAAAGCCACTTAATAGTACACTTTATGGGGCAATGATGGGAGCATTATTGTTCGGGATGTTTAAAAAAGAAGGAAATACAAAAACAGCTAACCAATAAAATTTATTGATATGACATTTAATGAAATGATACAATCGGATAAACCTGTTTTGGTAGACTTTTTTGCAGAATGGTGCGGTCCATGTAAAATGATGTCGCCTATTTTAAAAGAAGTGAAAGACAGTTTAGGGGACGAAGTAACAATTATTAAAGTGGATGTAGACAAGAATCCACAGGCAGCTGCTGCTTACCAAGTTCAGGGAGTTCCTACCTTGATAGTTTTTAAAAAAGGGGAAGCTGTTTGGAGACAAAGTGGGGTAGTTCCTAAAGCAGGATTAGTCAATATTTTACAACAATTTAAATAATAGAGTCATGAGTATATTTAGTCAATTATTTGGAGGAGGACCTTCTATAGATTTAAAGTCGGTTATTGCTGAAGGCGCTTTTTTAGTGGATGTAAGAACTCCAGGAGAGTTTGCAGATGGACATGTAAAAGGGTCTGTAAATATTCCGTTGGATAATTTAACTAAAGAAATTGCACAATTCAATGATAAAAAAAATATCATCGTTTTTTGCAGAAGCGGTAATAGAAGTGGAATGGCAAAATCTTTGTTAGAGCAGCAAGGGTTCAAGAATGTTATTAACGGCGGAACTTGGCAGAACGTTGCACAATTTGTATAATAATTAAAATACACACATGGACACCCTTAAAATTTTAATACCTACTGATTTTTCTGTTCAATCAGAATTTGCCTACTTAATGGTGAAAAAAATAGAAGAGAAAATTAACACTGAAATTCATTTCTTACATGTGTTATCTGTACCTGATACAGTTACAATGGATGGGTCGGGTAATATTAGTACTTGTGGTGAAATAGATGTTACTTATGTAGAAAAGCAAAAAGAAATTGCAGAAAGAAAGTTGGCCAACCTAAAAAATTTGTACGGTTCCGAAATCAATACCCATTTATTATTGGGTAAAACCACAGATGCAATTGTAGATTATGCGAGTGCAGCAAAAATGGATTTAGTGGTGATGGGTACAAAGGGCGCTTGGGGCTTAAAAGAAAAATTATCCGGTACTTCAACTCAAATGGTAGCCAGAAAATCAACCATTCCTGTATTGTCTTTAATGTGTGATCGATCAGATTTAACCATCAATCATTTATTGTTGGTGCACGATTTTTCGAAGCCTGCTGCAGAGAATCTGACCTTAATGCATAAGATTTTGAAAGCATTTAATCCAACATTACATCTATTACAGATTGTTTCTGGAGAGATTGCTGAACTTAAAGCAGATATTGAATTAAATATGCAACAGTTTGCAAATCTAAATTCAATCAACAAATTTGAATGTCATATCATCAATGATAAAGATGTTGAAAATGGGGTGATACATTTTAATCAAATGAATAATATGGATATGATCTGTATTGGAACACATGGTAAAGGTGGAATGCTTCACCAAAGTGCTGCGGAGAAATTGATCAACCATTTATTTAAACCAATTATTTCTTTTCATTTAAAATAATAAACCTCTATATATGCGCGAATTAATTACGCAAACTTGGGCTTGGTGGTTCTCTGGGGCCATGATTGCCAGTATTATGTTTTTCCTTTTATATTTTGGACAATCATTTGGATTCTCTTCTAATTTGCGCACGATTTGTGCAGCAGCTGGATTAGGCAAGAAAACCAAGTTTTTTGATTTCAATTGGAAGGCACAAACTTGGAACATCGTTTTTTTAATTGGTTCAATTATTGGGGGTTATATAGCTTCCCAATTTTTATCAAGTGGACAACCAGTTGAAATTTCTGCTGCCACCATTAATGACTTGAGTAAAATGGGAATAGCAGCACCAGCATCAATGCAACCTCAAGAGTTGTTTGGGTGGGATGCTGTATTCAGTATCAAAGGCTTTTTAATCTTAGCGTTTGGAGGTCTGATGGTTGGATTCGGTTCTCGCTACGCAGGAGGCTGTACATCCGGGCATGCAATCAGCGGCTTATCTAATTTACAATGGCCTTCTTTAATTGCTGTCATCGGGTTCTTCATTGGAGGATTAGCAATGACATATTTAATCATGCCTTTAATTTTTTAAATAATGAAATTCATCAAATTTTTATTGTTAGGGATTGTGTTCGGGATAGTTATGGCAAAGTCTGAAGCCATTTCCTGGTTTAGAATTCAAGAAATGTTTAGATTCCAAGCTTTTCATATGTATGGGATTATTGGAACAGCTGTAACGCTTGGAGTGATTGGAGTTGCTTTGATTAAGAAATTTAATATCAGAGATTTTCATGGTAACCCAATCAATTTTTTCCCAAAAGATAAATCTATTGCTCGATACCTCATTGGTGGTACCATATTTGGTTTGGGTTGGGCATTGAGTGGAGCTTGTCCTGGTCCAATGGTGGTGAATATTGGGTATGGCTTTTTGTCTATGATTGTTGTTTTCTTTTTTGCTATTGTAGGCACTTATTTATATGGCGTTTTCATGAAAAAACTCCCTCATTAATTAATAAGTTAATCGAAACAAATGGAATCTGAAAAGCCTAGTATGAAAGAGCAAAGTCTTATCAAAATGATTCAGCGAATGCTGAATCTGATTATTGTATTGGTTGCTTTTATCATCCTATTGCCATTGCTTATTTATAATGCAGATACTATTTCAGGATGGTTCAAATCTTCCAATGAAAAAGCAGTGACACCTCCATTTCCTGAATCTAAAATAGCAAAGGAGACTACTTCAAAAACGGTTGAAGCATATTGGCAACCTAAAGCAATGGATGCGGTAGCAGACCCTGCATTAAAAGAGCAGGTTTACTATGGTAGAGAGTTAATAGCCCATACTGCAAAGTATTTAGGACCTAATGGTTCTGTTTTACAAATTACCAATGGGCAAAATTGTCAAAATTGTCATTTACAAGCAGGTACTATGGCATTTGGTAATAACTATGGATCCGTAGCTTCAACTTATCCAAAGTTTAGAGCAAGAAGTGGTACTTCAGAAAATATTTACAAAAGAGTAAATGATTGTTTTGAACGGAGTTTAAATGGAAAAGCACTTGATACAGCAAGTAAAGAAATGCAAGCAATTGTAGCATATATCAATCATATTGGATCAAATGTTCCAAAAGGGGAGAAGGCAGTTGGTGCTGGGTTAAAAGATTTGGCTTTTTTAGATAGGGCTGCAGATCCCCAAACTGGTAAAATTGTTTATGAAACCAAATGCCAGAGTTGCCATCAGGCAAATGGTGAAGGTGTTTTAAATCCTGATAAAGTTGAATACAGTTTTCCTCCGCTTTGGGGTAAACATAGTTTCAATGACGGTGCGGGACTATACCGAATAAGCAATTTTGCAAAATATATTAAATACAATATGCCATTGGGAGTGACCCATGAAAATCCACAGTTAACTGATGAAGAAGCTTGGGATGTATCTGCTTATGTATTAACGCAATCTCGCCCACATATTGCCGTTCCCAAAGACTGGCCTGATATATCAAAAAAACCAATAGACCATCCCTTTGGTCCTTATGCTGATCCCTTTTCAGAAAAACAACATAAATACGGCCCTTTTAAACCTATTGCTGAAAAAGCAAAAAAATAATTCCTATGTCTAATAATAGAAGAAAATTTATACAACAAATTGGTGCATTAGGGGGAGTGGGATTGGTTTCAGCAACTGGGATGAATGATTTGGCTGCTGCCATAAATAATCAAGAAAATACAGGATATCTTGAATCAGAAGGGATCATTACTTTAACCATATTGCAAACAACGGATGTTCATTGCCAAGTTCATCCCCATGATGAATTGTTTTGGGAAAATGGGAAATCTGTTTTTAGAAAAACGGGAGGGTATGCGCATTTGGCAACTTATTTAGACAAAGAGAAAAAACGTAACCCCAATAGTTTCTTAATTGATACTGGAGATATGTTTCAGGGGAGCGAGTTGTCGGTTAAAACATTGGGTAAAGCAATGGTGCCTATTTTAAATGCACTGAATTACGATTTGTATTTGCCAGGAAATTGGGAAGTGATTTATTACAAGAAAGCCATGCAAACTTTATTGGGAGCATTACATGCGCCTAAAGTATGCGCCAATATGTACCACGATTTAGGAGAAGGTAAAAAAGGGGAATTGATTTTTCCTCCCTATCATATTTGGCATTCAAACGGGATTAAAATTGGATTCATAGGTTATACAGATCCGTTGGTTCCACTAAGACAATCGCCTAATTATAGTAAAGGAATTATTTATACAAAGCCAGAAGAAAACATTGCTCATTATGTTGATGTATTGAGAAATCAAGAACAATGTGCAGCTGTGATGGTGATTGCCCACTTGGGTTTATCACAGCAATTGCATTTGGCCAATCAGCCGGAATGTGCTGGGGTGGATTATATTTTAGGAGGAGATACCCATGAGCGGGTTAGGAAACCAATTGTTTGTAAATACGCTAAAGTAGTAGAGCCTGGTGCATTTGGTTCTTTTGTTGGAAAATTACAATTGAGTTTTAAAGACGGAAAATTAGTCAATGATCAGTACAGTTTAGATGAAATAAATGCAACAAGTCATAAAGCAGATAAAAATATGACTGCGCTCATTAACCAATATGAGCAACCATTTGCTAATCAAATTTATAAGGTTGCAGGATACAGTACTATTCCATTGTACCGATATTTTGTTGTAGAAAATCCAATTGATACATTAATTCTTAACGCATTAAAATGGAAACTACCTGAAACAGATATTGTTTTGTCTAATGGATTTCGATTTTGTCCACCAAGAACTACTCCTGATTCAACAGGCAATATTCCCATTACGGAGGGATTCATTTTTGATATGCTTCCGGTAGATAGTACCGTTAGAACTGGTGCTGTAACTGGTAAACAATTATTGGATTGGTTAGAAAAAGAATTGAATAATGTATTTGCAAAAGATGCAGTAGAAAGATTTGGCGGTTGGGTGATTAAGTTTAAAGGGATGACCGTTAAGTTTGAAGCTTTTGCAGATAAAGGGAAAAGAGTCAAAGAAGTTAAAGTGGGCAATTCTTTGATCGATAACAATAAAACTTATACCATTTGTGCTTGTGAGCGTGATGGCGATCCTGCGGATATGTTGTGCAGAATAAGAAACGTACAAAATCCAAAAAATACGCCTTATACTTTGCATGGCACGATGTTGGAATATTTAAATAAGAATTCGCCCGTAACACCTACTCCAGAAAAGAATGCCATCATTTTGGACGCACCTAATACATTGTTGTCGCAAGTTACAGGGGTGGATTATGAATTTCGTTAATGACTAAATAAACAATTATGCGTTTTATATATTCAGCAATAGCATTTTTGCTATGCTTTGCCACTGCATATTCACAACACCAAGAAATTACAACGAAACCTGAAATGTGGAAGGGAAAGCAAGAAAATCTTATAGATACGAGTTCTTTATTGTATGCATTTAAATCTGGAACCGTGAATGGGCATTTTCGTTATTTTTTTATGGCAACCGATAATGCCAAAGGGCTCACTGATTTTTATGCTAATGCAGCTGGTGGCGGAATAAGATATGAAACAGCAAAGTTTAAAGGGTTTCAGTTTGCCGTTAGTGGTTTTTATATTTTTAATATTGGATCATCTGACTTAACTAAAAAAGATCCGCTAACAGGTTTGGGGAGCAGATATGAAACTACTTTGTTTGATGTAGAAGATCTGAATAATAAAAAAGACTTAGACCGTCTTGAAGAATTTTACTTGAAGTATAATTTTAAAAAATCAAATATTACAATAGGTAGGCAATTGATTAATACTCCTTTTATAAATTTGCAAGATGGTAGGATGAGACCAACTGGAGTTGAAGGCGTTTGGGTTGTAATGAATGATATCCCTAATACAAAAATTGAGGGCGGTGTATTGAATGCAATTTCACCTCGTGGAACAGTAAAATGGTTTGGTATAGGAGAATCAATGGGTATATATCCTTCAGGTGTTAATACAGATGGTAGCAAAGCTGGTTATCCGGGCAATGTAGAAGCAAGCAATTTAATGCAAGTAGGGATACACCACACCATTTCAAAAAAAGCAACATTGCATGCTTGGAATTTATTGGTTCCTAAAGTATTTAATGCTGCATTATTGCAATTGGATTTTACGCTACCTGCGCAAAAAAAAGATCATCATTATTATGGTTCTTTACAAGCGGTTAAACAACATGCATTACAAGACGGAGGTAATGAAGACCCTGCAAAAAGATTTATAGAAAAAGACAATGGTTCTTTTAGTTATGGAGCAAGGGTCGGATACAAAACACCTGTTTGGGATTTCTCTTTAAATTATAATCGTATCACCAAAGAAGGCAGGTATTTAATGCCAAGAGAGTGGGGCAGGGATCCATTTTTTACTTTTATGCCTAGAGAAAGAAATGAGGGTTTTGGGGATGTACACGGGGTGGTTGCTAAAGCGGCGTATTCAATCCCCCAAAAAAGACTGAAATTA
>CALRUG020000160.1:0-6999 GCA_943371295.1 Synechococcus sp. UW140
GTTGCTACTGGTCGTATTGAGCGTGGTATCATCAAAGTAGGTGAAGCTGTTGAAATCGTAGGTTTAATGGAATCTCCATTATCTTCTACTGTAACTGGTGTTGAAATGTTCAAGAAATTATTGGACGAAGGTCAAGCTGGTGACAACGCAGGTTTATTATTACGTGGTATTGAAAAGAAAGATATCCGTCGTGGTATGGTTATCTGTAAGCCAGGTTCTATTACTCCTCACACAGATTTCAAAGGTGAAGTTTACGTACTAAGCAAAGAAGAAGGTGGTCGTCATACTCCATTCTTTAACAAGTACCGTCCTCAGTTCTACTTCAGAACTACAGACGTAACTGGTGAGTGTACTTTACCTGAAGGAACTGAAATGGTTATGCCTGGTGATAACATCGGCTTAACTGTTAAGTTGATTCAACCAATCGCAATGGAAAAAGGATTGAAGTTTGCGATTCGTGAAGGTGGCCGTACAGTAGGTGCTGGTCAGGTTACTGAAATCATCAAATAAATTGCGATACGCCTCTAGGGGCGTAAGGCAAAAAACTATATCTTTACAGAACAAAGTACTTAGCATCCGCTAGGTACTTTGTTTGTAAAAAGAAGTCTAAAAACGGGCATGGTGCAACGGTAGCATACGGGTCTCCAAAACCTTTGATCTGGGTTCGAATCCTAGTGCCCGTGCAAAAATCGTTCACTGAACAAACGATCAATCACGGAAATGAACAAAATAGCGTTATACTTTAAAGAAAGCTACCAAGAGTTACTAGAAAAAGTAACCTGGCCTACTTGGATGCAATTACAGCAAAGCACTGTAATCGTTCTGGTAGCAACCGTAATTATCACTGCAATGGTTTGGGTGATGGATTTCTCCAGCAACCAGTTATTAAAGTTAGTTTACTCATTATTCAAGTAACAGCAACATGGAAGCAGTAGAAACAGTTCAAGCCAACGAAGCTCCTCAACAAGAAACCAAATGGTATGTGTTGAGAGTAGTGAGTGGTAAGGAGAGAAAAGTAAAAGAATACCTTGATAAAGATATCATCAGAAATGGATGGCAAGATATTATCAAGCAGATATTCCTTCCAATGGAAAAAGTTTATAAAGTGCAGAATGGTAAAAAAGTAATGCGCGAAAAGAACTATTTCCCTGGGTACGTGATGATGGAGGTTTTAGATGGCAAATTGAATGATGATATGGTTCAGCATATCAGCAATATCAGCAACGTCATGCATTTCTTAACCGACGGTAAAGGCTCTAAAGGGATTATCATTTCTTTACGTAAATCTGAAGTAAATAAGATGTTGGGTAAAGTGGATGAAATGAACGATATGGGTGTTACCATGAGTGAGCCGTTCATTGTTGGTGAGACAATCAAGATCATCGAAGGTCCTTTTAATGACTTTAATGGTGTTATTGAAGAAGTAAACGATGAGAAGAAAAAACTGAAAGTAACGGTGAAAATCTTCGGTAGATCAACCCCTGTTGAGCTCAGTTATATGCAAGTAGAGAAGTTATCTTAATATATTTATATATTTTTTTTTAAGCCACTTCAATCGAAGTGGCTTTTTAATTTATATTTAATACATTTACATTCTACTGTATTTATGAGAGTTGCACATTTGATTATTACATATACAAACCCTGCTCAAACTGCGAGAATGATCAAAAGGATGCAACATCCTGACTTTGATTTTTATATTCATGTAGATGCAAAATTTCCTATTGAATCACATGCTGAAGTAGCCAAAATTCCCAATGTTTATTTAATCCAAAATCGTGTAGATGTTCAATGGGCTGCATTTAGTACCATTCAGGCTGAGTTTAATGGACTCCAAGAGATTTTAGATTCTGCGCGCACTTACGATTATATTAGTTTAATGAGTGGTCAAGACTATCCCATTAAAACAGCCGAAGAAATGCAAGATTTTTTTGAGGCAAGAAAGGGTAAATTATTGCTTAAGTACCGTGATTTTGCTAATGAATGGGAAGAGGGAATGATCAGAGTTAATAGATACCATTTAACTGATTACAAGTTTAGAGGCAGACATTTTTTAGAACGAATCATTAATAATTTAGTAAAACGTACGAACCAACCTAAAGGGATGAAATTCTATGGGAGTTCTATGTTTTGGGCAATTTCTCCTGAAGCTGCTGAATATGTGCTTGAAACAGTAGATCGAAATCGTAAAATGAAACGATTCTTTAAACATTCATGGGCTCCAGATGAGTTTTTATTTCAAACGATTTTATTGAATTCTCCATTTGCGAGTGCTGTTATTAATGAGAATTGCCATTATTATAAACATCCGCCACATACGCCAAGCCCCAAAACTTTTTTATTAGAAGATATTGACGATATTTTAGCTTCAGATAGATTATATGCACGTAAATTTGATATGAATAAAGAACCCTTGGTTCTTGATAAAATTGATGCGTTTTTAGAGAATAAATCAAAAAAATAAATTTTAGAATATAACCCTTTATGGCTTATTTGTTAAACCTAGTTAACTTTAAAGATACCCGTGGAGAATTAACGGTTCTAGATAATGCAGAGCGTTTACTCCCTTTTAAAATAAAGCGTGTATTCTATATTTATAATGTAGACGAAACTGCTAGGGGTGGGCATCGACACCATGAAACAGTACAAGCTGCTATTTGCATACATGGTTCCTGTAAAGTTTGGAACAATGATGGTGAAACCATTCATGAATACCATTTAGACAACCCTTCAAAATGCTTAATCCTCGAAACCAAGGATTGGCATAAAATGTACGACTTTACTCCAGATGCAGTACTATTAGTGTTTGCATCAACCACCTTTGATTCATCTGATTATATCTACGAGCCTTATCCAGAAAAAATATGAGGATTCCTTACGATTGTCTTTCGAAAGTTAATGAACCGTATACGCTTTTGTTTGAAAAGCGGTTTAGCCAATTCCTTGAAAAGGGTTGGTATGTTCTAGGCGACGAGGTCAAGAAATTTCAAGAAGCATATGCAACCTATAATGAAATGAATTATTGCGTTGGCGTAGCCAATGGACTTGATGCACTAATACTAGCCATTTGGGCATTGCATTTACCCAAAGGATCTGAAATAATTGTTCCTTCCAACACGTATATAGCTTCCATTATCTCTATCATTCATGCTGGGCACAAGCCTGTTTTGGTAGAACCAGATATTGCTACTTATAATATTGACCCAACAAAAATTGAAGCGGCCATCACTCCCAAAACAAAAGCCATTATGGTGGTTCACTTATATGGTAAGTGTTGTGAGATGGACCCCATTTTAGAAATTGCAGATAAGCATGGTTTACATATTATTGAGGACTGTGCGCAAGCCCATGGTGCAAAATACAAGGGTAAAATGGCTGGAACATTTGGCATTATGAGTGGTTTCAGTTTTTATCCCAGCAAAAACTTGGGTGCTTTAGGTGATGGGGGAGCGGTGCTGACGAATAGTCCAGAACTCTGCGAAGAATTGAAAATGATTCGCAATTATGGATCGCATGGAAAATACTATAATGAGGTAGTTGGATACAATAGTAGGTTGGATGAAATTCAAGCAATGTTTCTTGAAATCAAACTACCTTATTTAGATAAGATTAACGACCATAAGCGCAAATTAGCGTCTATGTATTTGGAACAATTAAAAGAAGATTTTATTCTTCCGGTTGTTCATCCAGATTACCATGATGTGTACCATATTTTCAATATCCGCCATCCTAAAAGGGCAGCATTGAAAGAATATCTACTTAAATTGGGGATTGGAACTGAAATTCACTATCCGGTAGCCCCCAATAAGCAAAAGGCAATGGCTTATTTGTTGGGAGATATGGAGTTCCCCATTGCGGAAGCCATCCATGAAACCACATTAAGTTTGCCCTGTTCAGCTTGCCATACAGAATTGGCTATTCAGCAGGTAATTGATGCTTTAAATGCATTTTAGTTTGGTAGAATAGTTTTATTTACTACCTTTGCCGCCCCAAAAGTTCTTTTTCGAAAGGGCGATTGAATTTGGGAGTCCCGATTAAATTCGAGACGCTATAACCAATAAATCAAATAAAATGGCAAAAGAAATCTCTGGCTTTGTGAAGCTGCAGGTGAAAGGTGGTCAAGCCAATCCTGCGCCTCCAGTGGGCCCCGCACTCGGTTCTAAGGGTGTGAACATTATGGAGTTCTGTAAGCAATTCAATGCTAGAACTCAAGATAAAATGGGAAAAGTTGTTCCTGTTTTAATTACTGTTTATTCAGACAAATCTTTCGACTTTGTAATCAAAACTGCTCCTGCTGCTGTACAGTTAATGGAAGCTGCTAAGATTCAGAAAGGTTCTAAGGAAAGCAACCGTCAAAAAGTAGGTAAAGTAACTTGGGATCAAGTTGAAGTTATTGCTAAAGACAAAATGTCTGACCTTAATGCATTCACATTGAATAGCGCTATGAGCATGGTAGCTGGTACTGCACGCAGTATGGGTATCACTGTTGATGGTAAAGCTCCTTGGGAAAACTAATTTATTCACCTACTTAACTAATTCAAATGTCAATTACTAAAAAAAGAAAAGTAGCGAACACGAAGGTGGATAAATCAAAAGTTTATTCCCTTAAAGATGCTGCTTCACTCGTAAAAGAAATTAACTGTACTAAGTTTGACAGTTCTGTTGATTTACATATCCGCTTAGGCGTTGATCCTAAGAAAGCAGACCAACAAGTTCGTGGTACTGTTTCATTACCTCATGGTACTGGTAAAACCAAGAAAGTATTGGTTTTATGTACTCCTGACAAAGAAGCTGCTGCAAACGAAGCAGGTGCTGATTATGTTGGTTTAGATGAGTTCATTGCTAAAATTGAAAGCGGATGGGTAGATATTGATGTAATCATTGCTACTCCTGCTGTTATGCCTAAGATTGGTAAACTAGGTAAAGTACTGGGACCACGTAACTTAATGCCAAACCCTAAAACTGGAACTGTAACTAATGATGTTGCTGCTGCAGTTAATGAAGTAAAAGGTGGTAAGATTGCATTTAAAGTAGACAAAACTGGTATTGTTCACGCTTCTATTGGTCGTATCTCTTTCTCTCCTGAGAAATTGACTGAAAATAGTACTGAACTTATCAATGCAATCATCAAGTTAAAGCCTTCTTCTGCTAAAGGTACCTACCTTAAAGCGGCAAGCATGGCAAGTACCATGAGTCCTGGTATTGCATTAGACACCAAATCATTAATGAACTAATCCTGGCGATCCTGCTAAGTGGGAAATGACCCGGGTTTTAAAAAAAATTAGTTATGAACAAAAATCAAAAAAACGAAGTAATTGAAGTACTGAAGGAGAAATTTTCTCAGTACAACAACTTCTATATTACCGATACAGAATCATTGACTGTTGAACAAGTTTCTAACTTAAGAAGAACTTGTTTCGATAAGAATGTTGAAATGAAAGTTGCAAAGAATACCCTTATTCGCAAAGCATTGGAATCATTAGATGCGGAGAAATATGCAGGTGTTTTCGATTCTTTGCATAATGTAACTGCTTTAATGTTTTCTGAAAATCCTAAAGAGCCAGCCTTAATTATCAGCTCTTTCCGTAAAAAAGGAAATGTTGAAAAGCCAGTACTAAAAGCTGCTTTCATCAATGGTGATATTTACAGTGGAGACAATAACCTTAAAGCCCTTACTCAGATCAAAACTAAGAATGAGCTTATTGGAGAGGTTATTGGATTGTTACAATCTCCTGCTAAGCGTGTATTGGCTGGATTGTTACACCACCACGAGAAGCAAGCTGAAGCTGCTGCTCAGTAATCAAAGTTTAATCCCAATGCCACTGAGGTTAAAATGTGGCAATATTTATAACCATCCGCTGGAGCAATTGCTTTGAAAGCGGTTTAAAAAGTAAAAAAATGGCAGACGTAAAAGCATTAGCCGAACAATTAGTAGGCTTAACAGTAAAAGAAGTACAAGAATTAGCTGATGTATTAAAAGCTGATTACGGTATTGAACCAGCTGCTGCTGCAGTAGTGGTTTCAGCAGGAGACGGCGGTGGCGCTGCAGCTGTTGAAGAGAAAACAGCATTTGACGTTATCTTAGTTTCTGGCGGTGCTAGCAAATTAGGTGTAGTTAAAATCGTTAAAGAATTAACTGGCTTAGGCTTGAAAGAAGCTAAAGACCTAGTTGATGGTGCTCCAAAGCCAATTAAAGAAGGCGTTTCTAAGGCTGAAGCAGACGATTTAGCTGCTAAGTTGAAAGAAGCTGGTGCTGAAGTAGAAATCAAGTAATTAACTTCAACCATACTTTAAAGACCTTCTCCCCAATAAAATGGGCGAGAAGGTTTTTATTTTTAGTTAATTTATCCCCAAATGGCAGTTTGGCGTAAAATTTGTTTTTGCGGTTCTATTTCATTCCTTAACTTTGCCATCCTTAATTTTGGGCAATTTAGCGGGTGGACATTTTTATCATTGCGTTTGAATGATGAATGAGCCGATTGTACGTTAAGAGAATGGAACCATTCTCCCCAATATTTTATCGTATCAAAACCGGTTTTACATAAATATGTCTACAACTACATTGAACAACAGGGTCGGCTTCGGTAAAACTAAACATTTGGCTGATGCCCCTGACCTTCTCGACATCCAGTTAGAATCTTTTAAAGAGTTTTTTCAGTTAGAGACAACCCCCGACAAACGTAATGTTGAAGGGCTGTTCCGTGTGTTTAAGGAAAACTTTCCTATTACAGACACGCGCAACATCTTTGTACTGGAATTCCTGGATTATTTTATTGATCCACCCCGTTACACTATTGAAGAGTGTATGGAGCGTGGATTAACTTATGCCGTACCCTTAAAAGCTAAATTGCGTTTAAGTTGTAACGATGAGGAACACGTAGATTTCCAAACCATTGTACAGGATGTATTCTTAGGAAATATCCCTTACATGACTCCGCGTGGTACTTTTGTAATTAACGGTGCAGAACGCGTGGTTGTTTCTCAGCTACATCGTTCTCC
>CALRUG020000161.1:0-6914 GCA_943371295.1 Synechococcus sp. UW140
AAATGTCACATTAATACCAAAAGAATAGATAGCGGGCACTGGGAATGTTCCATTATCGGCACCACCACCTAAAATGCTTCCAATTTGTGCTTCAGGTGAATAACCTGTTACCTGGCTCCAGCTTTTGATATTCTGTCCGTTTACAAATACTCGAGCTTTGGAAATACCTACACGTTTGAGTATCCCATCAGAAAAGGTATAGCCCACTTGTAATGTTCTTATTCTGAAATAATCACCTGGCTCTAAATAGTAACTACTGAATAAGAAGTTATTCCCTCTGGTATTGTCTAAGATTGGTTCAACATTGGTAGTACCTCCACCAGTCCATGCATTTAATCTATTTGCCTCATAATTTAATGTTGCAAAATTGGCAATTCTTCGTTGGGTATAAATCTTATTGCCAGCAACACCTTGACCTTCGATGGTGAAATCAAAACCTTTATACGCTACATTGATATTTAGTCCATAACTAAACGGAGGGAATGGCGTTCCTAAGTAAGTACGATCTGCTGGTGTTAATTGTCCATCTCCATTGATATCTGCATAAGCAATATCGCCTGGTAATGAATTACCGAAACGAGCCATTTTACCCAATTCTGCAGTAGACTGGTAAATTCCAATTTGTCTATACCCAAAGAAATAACCAATTGATTGGCCTGTTTCTGTCAAATTCGCACCACCATTACCAAATAATTGGAAATTAATTTTATCACCAATAGAATTAACGGTGTTTCTATTGTAACTAAAATTAGGAGCGATAGAATACGTAATCTCCTTTCCAATTTTATCTGTCCAATTTAAACTTAACTCTACTCCTTGATTGGTTATTTTACCTAGGTTGGTAAAGTAACTTCTGGTTTCATTAGGAAGTGTTACTGCAGTTAAAATATCTGAAGTAGTTCTGTTATAAAATGTAAACTCTACATTCAATCTGTTGTTCAAAGTTTTTAAATCAAAACCTAGATCCAATCCTCTCACTACTTCCCATCTTAAATTTGGATCTGGGATATAAGCGGCTTGGATAGCTGTATACACATTGTTTCCAAAAATAGCGGTTGATGCATTTGAAATTCCTGGTCTAAATAAATTATCTGCAAATCCGTTGGCATTACCGGTTTCACCCCATGCAGCTCTTAATTTTAAGAAATTAATAAAACTGAATTTTCTAATAAATGATTCTTCAGAAGCAATCCAACCCAAACCTACTGAACCAAATGTGCCCCATCTGTTTTGTGGTGCAAATTTTGAACTACCATCTCTTCTTACTGTTGCATTTACCAAATATTTATTTTGGTATGCATAACTTAATCGACCAAACATACCCATGATGGCGCTTTCGCCTCCGCCACCACCGTAAAGACCAGGGTTATTGGCATTGATGGTACTGAGATACCAAAAATCAGGATTGTTGGGAACATTCACAGAAGTATCTCTTCTATTACCATTGATATTTGTACTAACACTATAAATTGAAGTAAAACCAACCAATGCAGTTAATTTATGTCCATCACCTAATTTTTTATCATAAGTTAATGTGTGGTCTTGCTGGTAACGTTTAAATTCAGCCATTTCCTGACTTACCCCAGTTCTAACGGTATTGTCAAAAAAAGTATTGGTTGGTGCAGTACCCTCCCCTAGATTGATAAATGTAAATGGCAATGGAGTATATGATCTTGAATTATTGAATCCAAGGTCTGCAAAGAATGATGACTTAAAGGTGAAATCCTTTAAGAACTTTACTTCAGCATATAAAGAGCCAATGAACCTAAACCCTTTATTGATATCAGTGCCATTATTCCTATTTAAAGCTGCCATAGGATTGCCCACTTGAGCCCGTTGAAAAGAAGGCATACTATAATAGGTAGTGGCATTTTGTTGAATAGGAACAATGGGTGCTGCCCATAATGCATTGGTTAAACTAACTCCGGCTGGATTTTGAATCCAATGAAACGCATTGACTTCTCCACCCACTTTAATATTGCTGTTAAAACGAATCTCTTGATTCAAACGAATCATGTATTTCTCGTAGCTGTTGAATTTTACTACACCATCCTGTTTATTGTAACCAATGTTTAAGTAAGTACTACTTTTTTCTGTGTTGTTAGAAACACTTAAGTTATTGGTAGTAAGTAATGCATTTTGTAATACCTCATTTTGCCAATTGGTGTTGGCAGTATAATTACTGTAATCAAAAGGAGCCGCATTAATATTAGCCAACTGAGCATCATACAATTTTTTAAATCCAGCAGCATCCGTGACTTTAATTTTATCGGTCACTTTTTGAAAACCAACCGTGCTTTGAAAATTGATTCTGGTTTGACCTCTCCCAGCTTTTTTAGATGTAATGGCAATTACACCATTCGCACCTCTCAATCCATAAATGGCAATAGAAGAAGGATCTCTTAAAATATCAATTGTTTCAATATCCGCTGGGTTTAAAAAGTCGATATTGTCTTGTAATATTCCATCTACAACATAAACTGGGCTAGCACTATTGGTACTGTTCACCCCTCTAATTCTTACAACGGGACTTGCACCAGCAACGCCAGAATTAGCTACTGTTAAACCAGCCACTCTACCTTGAAGTGAGCTTATTGGATTGGTATTAGGCATTTTTGCCAATTCATCCCCTTTAATGGTGGTAACAGAACCAGTAAGGTCTCTTTTTCGTTGTGTACCATAACCGGTCACCACCACTTGCTCTAAATTATTCACTGCAGTAACTAGTGAAATGCTTACATCTCTTTTTCCTGCAACAGCAATTTCTTGTGGCTCATACCCAATGGAAGAAATAAGCAATTTAGCATTCTCATCTGCAACAGTAATGGAGAATGCACCATTATTATCTGTAGTGGTTCCTACTTGTGTTCCCTTTACTTGAATGGATACGCCAGATAAAGGCTCACCTGTTGCCGAAGTGATTCTTCCTTTTACTACAATTTCTGCAAGGTCTTTGGTTGCATTGTTTGTTTCTTTTAATACTACTAAATTGGTCCCGAGTATTTTATAATTAATACCGGTATTTTCTAATAGCTTACCCAAGATCTCGTCTAAACTAGCATCAACAACATTAAGGGTAACTTTGGGTTTCCCTTTTACTACTTCTTCAGCAAATAAAAAACGATACTCGGTTTTTTTCTCCACTTCAAATAATGCTTTTTTTAGATCAAGCGAAGCCATCTTTATCGTTATTCGGCTTTGGGAAAAACCGATTGCAGAAACTTGCATTGATACAAGTAACAGTAAAGCAGTAGTAATTTTCATAATGCGGGCAAGCTTTTGTATAAAAAGATCTTTGTGTGAAACAGTTGCTGTTTCATTATTTTTCATATTTTCAAATTGAAAGGGTTATGAATGACATACAGTTTGAACAGTTTGTTTTTTCTAAACCTGGCGGAGTTCCGCGCCAACGGAACTTTGCCCATTTTTATGTTGAATTCAGTCTTAATCTCATAAAGCGGCAAGTTTATTGGTAAATAATAATCGTATTTTCTTTTTGATTTGTCTTAAACGGGATAATTAATTTCAAGGCCTCTATTGCCTGGTCAATCGTTTCTTTTTCAAAATTCCCATTCATTCTAGTTGATTTTAGCGATTCAGATTGTATCTCTAACTGCACATTGTACCAGCGTTCCATCATTTTAGCCAATTCCTCGAATGTTTGGTCTCTAAAAACCAATTTATTTTCTACCCATTGATTTTCAGCAATAGTACTATCTGGTGTAATGAACTTTAATTTATTGATTGAAACGGAAGGAATATGATCAATCGATTTTTGTTTATTCGCTGCCGTAATTAGGTCATTTTCAACAATCAGTTTTTCATTTGGAGACAAAATAATCTTATCGTCGGGCCTATTTTTAATGGTCACTTCTATTTTACCATGAATAAGACTTGTTTCCGTTTGTTTATCTTCTGGATATGCTTTTACATTAAAAACAGTTCCTAACACTTTAATCTTAATGCTTCGGGTATTGATAATGAAAGGAACATCTTTATTTTTAATTACATCAAAGTATCCTTCGCCTATTAAAGTGACTTCACGAATGATTTTACCGAAATCTTTTGAGTATTCTAATTTACTACCCCCATTTAACCAAACAACAGAGCCGTCAGGTAATTTTACCTGAGACTTTGACCCCATTCGAGTAGAAATTTCATTCAACTCTGGAAGCTTCTTTGCTATTAAATTAGTTGCAGGAGATTTTGTAAAGAAATAAACTGCAGATATTAACACCAAAAAAGAAGCCGCTGCAAAATATGCCCAACGAGGAGCAACTGAAAATATTTTTCTTTTACTTATGGGGTCCGAATAATCAAGCGACAAATCAACAGATTTATCTTCGGCTAATTTGTTTAAGTGCAACATAAAGGCGTCGTCTGCTGCACTTTCATTAATTGGAACAGTTATTTGCCAAATATTTTCTAAGTTTTGAATAGCAAATTGCCATTCAGGATTATCCTGAATATATTGATTCAACTCAACAAGCTCTTGCTCATTGGCTTCTCTAGCAATCTTTTTGGCAATTAATAACCAAAATCTTTCTTGGCTCATTGTTTTAGTTAGTTCCGATACTATAACAACTGAGTGATGCTTTTACCCCTAAAGAATTGAAATTATTTTTTTACTCTTTTTTCAACAAGTGGTTTAACCTGAAGATCCACTTGCATGCTTTGGGCCATCCTTCTCATGGCAATGGCCATTTGAGCTTCCACCGTTTTCACAGAAATATTCAATAAGTCTGCCACTTCTTTATATTTCAATCCATCTTCTTTGATTAATTTAAAAATTAATCTGCAACGATTGGGTAAGCTATTGATGGCCATTTTAATCTTTAAAACCATTTCTTCGGTAATCATCAACAAATCGGGTCTAAAATAAATACTATTTAATTGAACCTGCCATTCATCCATTGAAAGCCCTGCTCTTCTTTTTTGTTTCTTCAATAAATTCAGAGACATATTTCGAACGGTGGTATAAAAATAATACAGCGGAGCGTCCAACTGACAGAGTTGTTCTTTCCGCTGTATAATTAAAATAAATAGTTCTGAAACTATATCTTCCGCCTCTTCTTCTGATCGTACAATAGAGAATGCAAATTGCTTTAATTTACCATGCAATAGAATAAATAGGGTACGATATGCAGACTGGTCATTGCTGTACGCAATTGCAATCAACAAATTTCTAATCTCCTCATTTCCCCCTACTGAATTCGAAGAATGCATCTACGTCTTTTTTAAATTGCACTAGTGATGGTTTGTGAATATAGTACATATGACCTGATTCATAGAAATAGAATTGTACATTTTTTCTTTGTTCAGGTCTTAAAAACATATGCTCAATATCGTATTTCGCTGTAAAATAAGGAGTTGCAAAATCATAATATCCTGCACCCATATATACTTTCAAATCTGGATTCTTACTCATGGCATCTCTTAAACTTTCGGCAACATTTAAAAACTGGTTTTGAACATTGCTGTAATTCCATGGATTCACGTCTCCAAATATATTGTAGCCGTTTTCTTCTTTAAAGTTTAGTTCTCTTTGAAAATAATCGTTAATCGTAGCAGTAAAAGGGCCATCAATATTGGCAAAGGATGGATCAAAACTGTTGACTTCACCAGCATCATCTAAATCTCTTCCAGTGAACCTAGCGTCTAAACGGCCAATACTTAATCCATCTTTTCTTCTTAGTTCTTTATAAAATCGATTCTCTTCTACCCTCAAGTTGGCTTGTAAACAATACTCTTTAGAAAGACCGGTATAGTAACTCATTTTCTCTGCAATAGCATTCTTCTCTGACTCTGTTAACCAACCACCTTTGATAAGTGCGGAAGCATAAGGTCCTATGGCAAATGCTTCTGCTTCTTTTAATGCATTTTGCAAATTGGCTTGTAATGCGGGAGCTAATTTTTTATGGTACCATGCAGCTGCTGTATAAGAAGGGATATACAACGCTCTTGGCAAATCATTTCCCACATAATAGTCATTGGTACCAAAATTCAATACTGCTGATATCATGAAAATCCCATTCAAATAAATGCGATGTCTGTCTTGTAGGTATTTAGAAAGACCTGCTGCTCTGGTGGTACCATAACTTTCCCCTGCTAAATATTTTGGAGAGCCCCATCTTTCATATCTAGATAAAAAATGCCTGATGAAAGAAGCCATTGATGCAACGTCTTCATTGAAGCCATGAAACTGCTTCGGATTCTCTCCAGGGGCAGGTCTGCTAAATCCTGTAGAAACGGGATCAATAAACACCAAATCGGTTTTATCTAACCAACTGTATTCATTGCTAATAAAAGAGTAAGGAGGTCCTTCTGAAAAACCTTCGTCATTAAATTGAACCCTTTTAGGGCCTAATCCACCCATATGTAACCAAACAGATGAAGATCCTGGACCACCATTAAAAGTAAATGTGATAGGGCGCTTTGCAATATCATCCCCGTCTTTTTTATAATAAGTAAAGAACATTTTTGCAATTAACTTACCCGTATCATTTTTCAAATGCAAATAACCTGTGTAAGCAGTATAATCAACTTTTTTACCTGCTATAGTAACACTATTCTTTGTTGTCACTACCGATATTCCAGCGGGGCTAGGTTCTACAATAGGGGCAGTCTTTTGTGCAAACAAAAAAGAAAGGGGCGCAACAAGAACAAAAAAGAAAACATACTTTCTCATATAACTATCAATATTGGATTAAGATTCAAGTTAAGTTAAATAATTTATTGACGTGCATCCAACACTTCAATATCAAAAACGAGTACACTATTAGCGGGGATGTCTTTGCTCCTGCTTCTTATACCATAAGCCAACCCAGATGGAATGATTACTTTGATACTACCTCCCACATTAATTTTTGGGACTGCCAGTTGCCAGCCTTTGATTAATCTATTCAATGGGAATG
>CALRUG020000162.1:0-6771 GCA_943371295.1 Synechococcus sp. UW140
AATTGAATTTGAGCTATACTTATTTGGCTAATTTTTATTCTGAAGTAGAATCTACTACTATTGAACAATTCATGATTGCTCTTAAAATAGAGCGAGTGAAGGAGTTGCTTATTTTTGGCGAAGATACTATTGCCGAAATTGCATATAAATTGAATTACAGTAGTGCAGCACATTTGTCAACACAGTTCAAAAGAGTTACAGGATTAACCCCCTCTCATTTTAAAAATTTGAAAGAAAGGCGCAGAATTGCGATACAAAATATATAGATATTATATACGTAATTAAATTCATAAAAATTCATTTTTTAAAAAAGTTAATAATTTGATAACATAGTTTAGATATAGTGCTATAATTGTGCTTAAAATTAGAGTAATGCGCTTTTTACTACTTAGTGTTTGCTTTTTTCCTCTTTTTGCTATGGCTCAATTAGATTTACAGCTTCGTAAAGACCCCCTTCCGAGTCCTAAATGGTATGAAAGCTTTTCTATAAGAGGATACAGTCAAATTCGATATAACAGATTATTTGAAACAAATCCAAATCTGAATTGCGAGCAATGTGATCGTTCATGGGGTAATAATGGCTGATTCTTCATGCGACGAATGCGAATCATATTTTATGGGCAAATAAACAAAAATGTTTATTTCTACGTGCAACCTGACTTTGCGAGTAGCCCAGCATCGGATAGATTGCATTTTGCTCAAATTCGAGACGCATATTTTGATATTGGAGTAGATAAGGATAATGAGTTTAGGTTTAGAATTGGGCAAAGTAAAGTGCCATATGGTTTTGAGAATATGCAATCCAGCCAAAATAGAATTCCTTTGGATAGAAATGATGCATTAAACAGTGCTGTTTCTAATGAACGGGATATTGGAGTGTTTTTTTACTGGGCCCCAAAGGAAAAGCGAAAATTATTTTCAAGTTTAGTAAACGATGGCTTAAAGGGAAGTGGTGATTATGGTGTTTTTGCTTTTGGTGTTTACAATGGTCAAACCGCTAATAATCAAGAATTGAATAATAAGTTACATGTTATTTCACGATATAGTTATCCATTTGAAATCAATAATCAGATTGTTGAATTAGGAGTACAGGCGTATAAAGGCAAATATGTTGTTCCTAGAACAAACTTGTCTGCTGGGGTTAAGTACAATTCAGATTTGAATTACACAGATGAAAGGGCTGCTGCTTCTTTTATTTTGTACCCAAAGCCATTTGGCATTCAAGCAGAATATACCATAGGACGTGGTCCACAGTTTAATAAAGTAACTGATTCCATAGAAGTCAAATCACTAAATGGAGGTTATATTACGTTGAGTTACATGAAAAAAATGCAAAAGCAAACCATCATTCCTTTTATACGATATCAATATTATAATGGCGGTAAGAAGCATGAAAGGGATGCTAGAAGTTATACGGTTAATGAATTAGAAGTTGGGGCAGAATGGCAATTGAATAAGAATTTTGAAGTAGTCTTGAATTATACAGTTTCAAAGCGAAGATTTGAAGACTTTGTATTACAGAATAATTTACAAAGTGGAAATTTACTACGGATTCAGGCTCAAGTGAATTTTTAGGATTAGGCTAAACAATAAAATGTCTTAAAAGCTGCTTTGCTAAGATTTCTTGTGGAAAAATTTTATTGTTATTTGTTAAAAAATAATTATAAAACAAAATATATTTATTGTTTATCAATAAATATATATTAATATTGCTCTATAATCATTAAAAATTAATCATTATGGAGATTAAAATCAGTTCCCAAAATGTTCTAAAAACAGTCAATATTATTGCTTGGATCATTTTTATTGGCCTATGTATTGAAGCAGGAGGTATCCTATTCAATTCGATTTATGCAATGTTTATCAATCCTATTGCTGCCAAAAGTTTTTGGCTGAAAGCCGACTTATCTGGATTGTACAATTATGATAAAGGATATTTTTTGTCAGTCATTATTTTGATGTGCATTGTAGCCATTTTGAAAGCATTAATGTTTTATTTAATTATTGCCTTATTCCATCATCGTACTTTTCAGTTCACCCATCCATTTAATAAAGTGTTAGAAAAATTTATTTCTAATTTGGCTTATTTGTCTTTTGGGATAGGTCTGTTTTCTGTTTGGGGTAATCGCTATTGCGATTGGCTTAGTTTCAATGGAGTGGCTCTACCTTCCTTACAAAGTTTAAGAATGGTAGGAGGTGATGTTTGGCTATTTATGTGTGCCATCTTATTTGTTATAGCGTATATCGTTAAGCGTGGAGTAGAAATTCAAACTGAAAATGATTTAACAGTATAATTATGCCCATAATAGTAAACTTAGATGTAATGATGGCAAAGCGAAAAATGTCTTTGAATGAACTTTCTGAAAAAGTAGGTTTGACGCTTTCTAATTTATCCATTTTAAAAACTGGAAAAGCAAAAGCTATTAGATTTAGTACACTAGAAGCTATTTGTGAAGTATTAGACTGTCAACCTGGTGATATTCTTGAATTCACTCAAGAATAATGAATCGCTAATATTTTATATATTTAATTCATGAAACAACCATTGCGATTCATATTAACAGCAATCACTTTGGTTGCAGTGTTTATTTTCTTTAATATTTTCGTATTAAACGTTTTGCCCTTCCCTAATTCAATTCATTTTTTAGGTCCGTTCATTTCCTTTGCTATTGCCATACTTATTGCCAAATTTATTTGGAATAGAACGGATCAATTGCATAAGGACACATTTCTTACTTATACTTTAACTGGTGGTTTAAGTGTTGGAGGTATTGGATTGATTGGCGGATTTATTGGTCCTATGATTTTTATGCCCGAATCAAATCTTGGTCCTTTATTAGGTATTTTTTTTACAGGACCAATTGGATTTTTAGTTGGCTTCTTGGGAGGATGGATCTATTGGAGTGTAAAAAAGAAGAAAAGCTAATTTTTAATTTTACAATTCACTGACTTTTACAATTAACAATTGGTTCAATTTCGCGTTTTAATTGAACTATGAAAAATCTGATTGAATACATTCCTATTCTTACAACACTATTTTCCATTTATTTCTTTCAGGAAATATATAAGCACTATCAATTTAAGAAAAAAGATTATCTACTTTGGTGGGCATTGGGAGTATTGACTTTTGGATTGGGAACCTTATCTGAGAGCATTAATATCTTATTTGGCTGGAGTGAAGCTAATTTGAAGTATTGGTATATAGTTGGTGCCTTATTAGGGGGATATCCTTTAGCACAGGGCAGTGTTTACTTGTTAATGAACAAGAAATTTGCTCATGCCACTACG
Organism: Synechococcus sp. UW140; assembly: GCA_943371295.1. Lineage (GTDB taxonomy): Bacteria > Bacteroidota > Bacteroidia > Chitinophagales > Chitinophagaceae > Sediminibacterium. The sequence continues at coordinate 3,289 of CALRUG020000162.1, forward strand.
CTGTTTTTTATTCTTCTAATTTTAGTGGCTTCCTACTTTGTTATCTTAACTCCAGTTGAATTACCTGAGTCGTTCAACAATAAATTAACAGGGAGCGTTTTTGCATGGAAATGGGTTCGTTATTTTTCTCCACTAATTAATATATACGCATTTATTTTTTTGGTTGGGGGTGCTATTTATTCAGCTTACAAATATTATAAACAGGGAATCAAAGAAGCTCCGTTCAAGGGAAATATTTTTATTGCGATAGGAGGGTTGCTTCCTGGAATTGGTGGGTCGTTTACCAGAGCGGGATATGTTGAAGTACTTTATGTAACAGAATTTATTGGACTTGTTTCTATCTTTTATGGGTATAAGATCATTAAAGAGAATAAAGTTTACCTAGGGTTTTCAAATACTAATACTGTTCATACCAGCTAAATTTCTCCTTTGTTATGGTTGTTTTTTCTTTTTTTAAGTAGTTTAAAAATGCCAATGAAACCGGAGAAAATTTTTTGCCTTTTAGCCAAATTAAACTCCAAGTGGTTTTAATTGGAAGACCCTTCGTTGGTAAAATTTGTAACTCTTTATTTTGTAACTCATTTTTAATGCCAATAAGGGGCATGATTGAATAGCCAAGCCCTGCCAATAAAGCTTGTTTTACTGCCTCATTTGAAGTTAGTTCCAAGTTTTTTTGGATACTTAATTGATTCTTTTCAAAAAACCGTTCCATGGTTTGTCTAGTTCCCGAACCTTGCTCTCTGAATATAAATGGTATCTCTTTAATCGATAATTTGGGCTTATCAATTCCTACTAAGTACAATTTATTTTGTAATAAATCTAGTTTTTCAATGTTAATTGAATTGGGAAGTACTGATACCAAGGCGAAATCAATTTCATTTTTTTCTAAACTTTCTATAACTCTTGACTTATTAGTCACATCCATATTTAATTCAACACCCCTATTTGTTTTCATAAATCCTGTCAAAAAATAAGGCATTACGTATTTGCCAGTTGATACCACAGAGATTTTTAGACGTCCAACAAGTTTTCCTTTGTATGCCAACGCTTTATTATTAATTGCATAAACCTGATTGATTATTTCATCAGCTGCTTGAGCAATTTCTTTTCCAAAATCGGAAATATATAGTTTTCTTCCCACCACTTCAGTAAGGGGAATCTCAAACTGATCTTGAAAATTTTTTAGCTGAATGGAAACTGCTGGTTGACTTAGATGAAGTTCTTCGGCCGCTTTGGTTACGCTGTTGGTTTCTACCACTTTCAAGAAAATTTGCAGTTGATTTAAAGTGTAATTCATAAAAATAACTTATGGATAATATAGTAAAGATAAATAAATACTTATATAAATTATCTTCAAATTTGCACCTGTTAAAAAAGCGAATTTGATTTTATGAATAATAATCAACTTAAATCAGTAGTGGGGATTGTATTGGTTGCATTATTAATAGCTTTTTCTATTATTTCAGTAGATCCTATCTACAGCAATTTGTTGTCTTCCATTTCAATAATAATAGCAGCATTTACAACACATATGTTTATTAGCCGTAATCAAAATAAGACTACTCATGAGTAATTTGCTTTTTATTGTTTGCTCATTTTCAAATGTTGAATATGAAATAAAAAGAAAATATGGTCCCAATGTTTTCATTTTTTCTTGCCCAGGCGCTATTATCCCTTACAACGACCATCCGTTTATTGAAGTTCTAAAGGATGAAATCATTCGAAATAAGATTAAGACAATCTATTTTGTAAATGATACATCTTCTACAATTATCCATGCAGTATTATTGAATAAAAAATTATTTGGTTTGGATGCAGAATACTATGTAGAAAACATATACAAAAATGCTTATCCAACTAGCTTAAAGGGACGATCAATTCAATATCAACAATTTAGGTTGGCCGAATTAATTACGCAAAATCAAAAAAATGATTTTTTGACTAATGGCATTTTTACCGATTTAATTATTGATGAAAAAGTTACAATTAAAACCATAGTTATCTCCCGGACTATGAAAATTATTAAAGAGTCTAGGATTGAAGCTCCTGTTAAAATAAAGTATGAATTATAATTTACTATTAGACAACTTAACCAATCCAGCATTATTGTTTTTTGTATTGGGTATTTTAGCAGTCTATTTGAAAAGTGATTTAGAAATTCCTCCTAATTCATCTAAATTTATTTCGCTCTATTTATTGTTCGCAATTGGTTTCAAAGGGGGGCAAGAGCTTTCTCATGAAACATTTACTACAGAAATTGCATGGTCAATGCTTTTTGGAGTAGCTATTTCCATAGTAATTCCATTGTATACTTTTTTTATTCTTAAAAAAAGATTGAATATTTATAATGCGGGAGCTGTTGCAGCTGCTTATGGTTCTGTAAGTGCAGTGACATTCGTAACAGCTGTAAATTATTTAGAATCTCAACAATTGGGTGTGCATGGTTATATGGTTGCAATCATGGCACTCATGGAATCTCCGGCAATTATTGTTGGTTTATTGCTAATTAGTTTATTTGATAAGGAAGAAGCTACCGATATTAAAAAAAGGGAAGTTGTAAAACATTCATTTACCAATGGTAGTGTATTGCTGATTCTCGGAAGTCTTTTAATTGGTTTAGTTGCCAATGCGAAGCAGGCAGAAGGCATTAAGCCATTTACGAATGACTTATTTAAAGGATTTTTGGCCATCTTTTTATTAGATATGGGTATTTCAAGTGGTAAAAAACTAAAAGCTTTCTTCTCTTTTGGTTTTTTCCCTTTCTTTTTTGCTTTTTTTATTCCTTTAATAAATGGTGCATTTTTTGCATGGGCCAGTGTACTGGTAACAGATGATATTACCAATCGATTTATGTTTGCTATTTTAGCTGCAAGTGCCTCTTATATAGCTGTTCCAGCAGCAATGAAGATATCTGTTCCTAAAGCCAACCCGGGTTTATTCCTGCCCATGGCACTTGCTATTACCTTCCCCGTAAACATCACTATTGGGATGCCCTTGTATTTTTTCATTGCCCAAACTACTTGATATATTGGTTTATCTTTTTTATATTTATAGATAAAAATTTTATGAAGCAGAAAATATTTACAGTTGCCACTGTATTATTCGCGTTGATGTTTATAAATGGAGGTTTAAATAAGTTTTTCAATTATATACCTGTACCACCAGATATGCCCGCTGAGTTGGTTAAAGTGAATACCGCATTAATGCAAATTGGTTGGTTAATGCCATTAATTGCAGTTGTTGAACTTATTGGTGGAGTATTGTTATTGATTCCAAAATATAGAGCATTGGGCGCAATTATTATTTTCCCAATCATGATTGGAATTTTATTAATTCATGCTACAGTTGCTGTTAGTGGATTGCCACTTGCAATTATTTTAGCTGGAATATTGGTATGGATATTATGGGAGAATAGAACAAAGTATTTGAAACTAATTGAGTAATTGATAAATCACCGCTTCATATGGTTGCAAAGTCTCTCCG
>CALRUG020000163.1:0-6620 GCA_943371295.1 Synechococcus sp. UW140
ATGTATTCGATTAAACTGACCATTATTTTGATTAGATAGGTAATCTAAAACCTGCCAAAACAAGAAATTAATACAAATTGATTTTACCCATTCATCAAGATTTAAATAACTAACATTATAAATTTCTGAATAAGCAAATAAAATTGGGAAGACAATAAAATTGATTAAAATTCCATGTAAGAGTAGAAAGATAATCAAAAAGTTGTTGTTTGAAAAAGTTTTCATAAAGAGTAAATTAAAAAATTTCATTAATCCATCGATTCCTTATACATACAAGATGAAAAATCAAATACAGTTATAGCTAATCCGATGTAACCCAAATTCTTTGCCATGATAGCAGCAAATGAAACAACAGCTTTCTGTATTCCTTTTTTTTGAGCAAGAGCATGAAGACCTGCTATACCTAACATTGATCCTCCACCTAATCCTACAGCACCTTTTAGACAATCCCACACTTCGTCTAAACTAATCGCTGTACTTGTAATACCTGAGCTATTTGAACGAATTAAATTGTTAAGACTAGATTGCTTTAGTAATGCGACGCTCTGCTTAATTATTTCCCAAAACTCTTGTTCACTATAATTCAATAATTCTGGTTGACTGTTATACAGTTGAAGAACATCATTATCAAGAAGATATTTCCTCATAGTTATTTCTTTTACGCTTAAACCATATTTAGCATGTGCTGCTTCAACCAAAGCTTCGTCATTCCCAGCATTTCGCAATGTTTGAATAAAACTTTCCTTATTACTAACCAAGGATGGGGTTTGATAATAATCAGCTAAGTATTTGAAATTCTTAGCAAATGAACCAGCAAAATCAACAAAGTCTTTTTGTGTATAGAGTCTTTGAGCCATATCACTGGTTGAAAGCTTAACGGGCGTAGTATCATTTTTTTTACACGCGGTGAATGTTCCTACAAGTAGGACTAGTAATAAAAAGCGGAATTTTAAAATAGATTTCATTTTGGTTTATTTAAGAGATTTCCGAACTTAAAAATTCGACATCGGAATACTTCGACTTGTTGCAACAAGATTTTGTTCTGAACAAGACGAAGGAACTCAGAGTTAGGGCTAAACCAAAAGGCAGTTTTATCAAAAAATCATAGTTATTTAACGGTGCTAGAAATTTTTCCAAATATTGGCCCATTTTATATCAACCTGTTATTAATTAATATTGATTAAAATAAACAAACAATTTGGTCAATAGTAATAGGAATAAATACGCGATCGGCACCGTTTTTTAACGGTATATAATCATTTAGAAAACTTGCTATATCTTTAAATCCAATAAAATATACACTTGAAACTAAGAAGGTCCATTCTCAATTTTATATTAGTCAGGGAATCAGAGAGTAAACTCGTGCAGAGCTTATTTATATTCGAATTCTTTCAAGGCTCGGCAATTGCCCTGTTTTTTACAGCGGCCATATCCATTTTCTTAAACCATTTACAATCGAGTAATATACCCAAAGTATATATACTTACTTCCATGCTTCTATGGGGGGTAGGATTTCTATACCACAAATTGGAGATTAACCTATCTATCAAAAGAATCATTTATGTAGTTGTTGCCATCAACACAACCATCATCGTTTTATTTCGGCTATTTTATGAGCCCTTTTTCTTAGAAACCTGGTATTTGTATTTATTCCTAGCGGTATTTAATGTATTGTACCTTTTAAACAACCTTGAATTCTGGGGATTAGCTGCGCAAATATTTGATGTAAGACAAAGTAAAAGATTATTCGGAGTGATTAGTGCGGGGGATATTCCTGCTAAAATGATTGGTTATTTTTCAGCTTATTTAATCATCCCGTTTATAGGTACGGAGAATTTGTTGATTGTAGCCGCCGCGTTATCGTCCATCTCCTTTTTTTTATTACCACCCCTATTTAAACATTCCAATTTAAAGCAAATTCAAATTGGAGGCAATAAGCTACACGCAACGCACAGTATCAAAAACATGCAATCTGCCATTGCAGGGAATATATTGATTAGAAAGATCGCTATCGTATCTTTTTTCTCCTTCGCCATTTACCTGATTGTCAATTTTGTGTTTTACGGATATGTGAAAGCGGAATTCAAATCAGACAAATCATTGGTAAGCTTTTTTGCGATATTCTTTGGCGTAACTCGACTTTTCACCTTAATCATCAAAGTAGCATTTGCCAATAAAATGGTAGATAAAATTGGATTGAGAAATGCCTTGATGGTTTCCCCATTAATTCTATTCGCGATTTGTGCTATTGGAATCTATTTTATCAATCAATTTGAGTTACAACGATTCACTTTCTATTTATTTGGGATCTTAATTGTGATCACAGATGTTTTGCGTTCAGCCATTCAAACACCCGTATTATTAGCCATTCTGCAGCCATTACCCGTTCACCAGCGTTTAAAAGGGCATACTATTATCAAGGGATTGATGGATCCATTTGCCTTCTTTGTTTCGGGTATTTTACTTTGGTTATTTACCAGTTCCACTATTTTCAATTTTGAGTATTTAAACTACTTCATTATTGTATTGATAATACTCTGGGCTTATTTTACCTGGTCGGTTGAAAAAGACTATTTAAAAACCCTTTTGGCAGGTATTAGAAATAGGACGTTAAATTCAAGAGACTTAGAAATTTCAGACAAAGACACCCTAGATTATCTACTAGAAAAATTAACCAATGGCAATGAAACAGAAGCCATTTCTGTATTGAAATTGATTAATGGACAAGCAATAGACAAGATTCCTTTTTTCAAAGCAGGGTTAAGTCATTTTTCGCACCATGTACAGATTCTTTCATTGGAAATGATTCAGACGAATCATGAGGAAGCCTTACTCCCCTTATTAAAAACATTGCTATACGACGAAGAACAAGACCATATTAAATCAGAAATTATTACTGCAATTTCAATACTAGACAAGAATTTTAATTTCAATGAATTTATTACCCACGCCGATTCTAATATAGCTTATCAAGCTACTCTTTCTAGCTTACCCATTTTAAGTAAAACCAATCCTGATGAAGTAGAAACAGTTATTTATAACCAATTGCATTTTCATCAAAATGAGCATAGAATCAATGCACTTAAAATTATTGGTAAACTTGGCCTACAAGTGTTTGAACACAATGTGATTGAGTTGATGTTTAGCCAAGATAAAGCAGTTAAATCTGCTGCAAGACAAGCAGCCTCATTATTGGCATCCGAATATGCAATCATCAAATTGGTAGATGATTATAAACATGAAAAACAGGATATTGAAATTATAGAAGGCTTAGAAAAAATTGGTGCAAAATCAATTGTGCATATCCAATCCATTTTATTAGATACAGATTGCCAAGGAGCAAAATCAAGAAAGCTAATCAACTTATTAGGGAAAATCAATTCAAATGAATCGAAGGATTTATTAGAATCGCTATTAAATAAGTACACTGAAAACTCAGATGCCATTATTAATAGTCTATTTGCCATTGAACTAAAATCAACTAAAACAGTTACCGAAATCATTGAAGAAATTACCAAACTCTTAAATGCTGCCATTGAAATTATATTTCAAATTAAATACTTAGAAAATAGTAATTCAACCTTATCATCAGCTTTAGAAATGGAGTTGAAAAATATTAGGTATAAATGTTTATATTGGTTTTATAATATTTATGACCAAGAAACCATCCTAAAAATAAAAACTGGTTTCAATTTAAACACCAAAGAATCTATTGCCAATGCGTTGGAATTGGTTCAAATGGAAGTACACAAAGATTTTGCTGGTTTATTTTCTTTGGTATTTGAAAACTCATCTATCAACGACAAATACTTACAATTAGAACAGAACTATCATTTTCAGCCTGTTTCTGAAGTAGCATTAGCCAAAAACATTATTTACGATGTAAATTACCATTTTACTTGTTGGACAAAATCTTGCGTTTTCTACAGTATCAACCGAGTAAATAATTTTCTGGCACCAGAATTTATTCGGCCTTTTACTTTATCTAAAAATGAAGTTTTAAAAAATACCGCAGAATATATATTTTACAAACACACTAGTCATCAATCAAACTAATGAAACAAACGAATCAAGAGCGGCTAATATTAATTGAGCGTGTATTGTTATTGAAAGCAGTTTCTATTTTTTCAGAAACACCCGAATCTATTCTTGCAGAGATTGCACATTTGATGGAAGAGCAAACCGTAGAACCCAATACCAATATCGTTTTGGAAGGTGAAATTGGTAATTGCATGTATATTATTTTTCAAGGAAATGTAAAAGTGCACAAGGGAAATCAAACCTTAGCCATCCTTAAAGAGAAAAACTATTTTGGAGAATTGTCTTTACTAGATACAGAAACAAGATCAGCAGATGTAACTTCTTTAACCGATTGTATACTCTATAAAATCAACCAAGAGCCGTTTTTTGACTTAATTGATTGTAGACCAGAAGTGATGAAAGCAGTAATGCAAAATTTGAGTAAAAGATTGAGAGACGCCAACCACAAAATTTTTGAATTATCCAAAGATGCCGCCCATTAAAAAGGTTACTGCCCTATAAGTTCTTTCAAGTGTTGCTGCTTCACTGGTTCTCTAGTGGTTTTACTAAAATTGGTAAAATAGTGATGTGCTTGAACAAACGACACCTGCAGTTTAACCCACTCGGCTTCTTCCTTCAATATATTTTGCACTTTTAGTTCTGCAAAAAGCTTCGCAGCAATATGTTTGTAATCTGATCTTCCTAAATAATCCAAATCGGCATCCGCAATTATTTCCTGCAATTTGGTAGTGGGTGATTGGGGAATTTTGGTTGCCATAATGATTCCGCAAATAATCTCAATTTGATCCTCGGTAAAATCAAAAGCAGGCAAATCTCTTCTAGCGTATTCGCAGCTTTTCATTTCATGCCCCTTATATACTTCTAAAAAGCCCGAATCGTGGTAAGCCGCAGCAACCCTAAGCAAGCTCAATTCCTCATTTGAAATATGCTCGGTAGCAGCAATTTGAGTAGCAGCATTTAGTACGTCCAAAGTATGAAAGTAACTATGGTAAGTCAAATGCTCTGCTAACTCATTTTTGAGCTTAGTCATGATTGCTTCTTCCGCTTTAAAAAATTGAGCCATATTGTATTATTAAAAAAAGCTTAAAATAAAAAATGATATTAACTTTTATTTGTGAAATGTAAATTTATCGGCCTATCTTCTCGTTCCCTTTCGAGATTAAAAGATTGATTTTCAATATCCCCCCTAAAGCCAAACCAATATAATATATATTATCTTATTCTTTTAACGCATATGTTTTATTTATAATATGCCGTTAATCTAAGATTCAAGTTATTATTTTTTTGCAACAATTACTACTAAAACTATTTAAATGAAAAATAAATCCAATGTTTTGTTATTACCCATTTTATTGCTGGTTTCAGTAATAAGTTTTGGGCAAAATCAACAACTGCAGATGAAGGACTTTGTAATCTATAGTGCAAAGTCCTTAAAACTAAACGACCAAATCAAAGTAAAACCCGATACGAGTAGTAAAGGTAATATTGGTAGCAAAGAAAGTATCAACCTTAAAAAAGGGTCTACAATCACTGCTAACCTTTTTAGCAGAAGTACCCTCGATTTAGACAAAGAGCTGACTATTGAAGGAAATATCAGCGTCAACAACTACAAAAACACCAATGGTGAAATAGTTAAAGGAGACAAGGGAATTACCATAAAAGGAAATTTGGTGGTCAATGGAAATATTAAGTTGACTAGTTCAGGTAGCTCAGTACAGGGATCAATTAGACAATCTACTGGGGCATCCTATAGCGGTCCTACTCCTACTGGAGGATTGACCAAAGGGAATTTGATTTTACCCATTTTCCCTACTAATCCTGTAATCAATAATTACGTAGCAGGAAATGGCACCAGCAACAGTTCAATATCCTTAAACCCTGGAACCTACGGCAATATCAATTTAAACAGCGGTCAAACGCTTACATTAAATGGAGTAGGAACATATATATTTAAATCAATCACAAGTAGCGGAAATGGCAAAGTAAATATTGTATACAATTTCAACAATGCGCCTACCGGTCATTTCAGGCTTTTTGTTACCGATAAAATCCAATTAAAAAATGTAAGCACCAGCGCCATTAATGGAGGAAGTGCTAAAAGAATATTCACCGAAGTTCATTCATCTAGTACCACAGACAATGATGCAGACGATACAAAAAACGCATTTTTTCTTTCCAATGAATTAGCCAACACGGGTACCATTTGGCTAGGTACTGTTTGGGTTCCTTATGGAAAAATTAAAATTAAATCTGCTGAAAAAGGAACCACTACCAAATTGGTAGGAGCGCTATGGAGTGGTGATCAAATCATTATAGAAAACAATACAGAAATTGTTTATGCACCATTAAAGTTTGACCCTAATAATATTTCACCATACTACCCTCCTCCTGAAACAGGAAAGACCACTAATTTAATTGGAGCAGAATTAACGCAGTTAACCACCAATATTGGACCTATCACTAGTATTCCTGCCAATAATATTTTCACCATCAACAACAACTATGTAACCATTGAAGCAATAGCTGTTGCAGGTCAAGAAGCAGCATTATTAGCTTATTTACAAAGTCAGGGATTAACG
>CALRUG020000164.1:0-6521 GCA_943371295.1 Synechococcus sp. UW140
TTTAAAGATTACTGCTTCTGGTCGTTACGACAAGAATACCAACTTTAAAGGTCGTTTTACTCCAAGAGTTTCTGCAGTTATTAAATTGGCCCAAGACCATAACTTACGTTTCTCTTATCAAACTGCTTATCGTTTTCCTACCACACAAAACCAGTGGATCAACTTGTTAGTTGGTGGTGGAACACGTTTAATGGGTGGTCTTCCTCAGTTGAGAGATTTCTACAATTTCAATGGCAATCCTGCTTATACATTGGCTAGCGTTCAGGCATTTGGTGCAAGCGCATTGGCTGGTGCTCCAAACCCTGGTTTGTTGCAACAACAACAATTTGGAGAATTTAAGCCTGAGTCTACCACTTCATTTGAAGTAGGTTACAAAGGTTTAATTGGAAAGCGTTTATTAATTGATGTTTACGCGTACCAAGCTAGATACCAAGATTTCTTAAGTGGAGTAACAGTAATTCAAGCAAGAGCTGGTTTACCTCCAAGTCCATTGAATGTGTTAAATGCAAATACAAGAATTGCTTATAGCATTTCAACCAATGCTCCTGGATCAGTTGATGTGAAAGGATGGGGTGCTTCTTTAGAGTATTTAATGCCTAAGAACTTCTCTGTTAATGCGAATATCTATTCTGACGTAATTGGAGAACTACCTGTAGGATTTGTATCTTATTTCAATACGCCAAAATACCGTTTCAATGCAGGATTTGCTAATAGCGGATTTGGTAAAGACAATAGATTTGGATTTAATGTTACTTATAAGTGGGTAGATACTTTCAACTACGAAGGAACATTCGCAGTTGGTCAAATCCCTTCTTATTCTACAGTTGATGCTATGATTAGCTATAAATTGCCTAGCGTTAAGTCTTTAATTAAAATTGGCGGAACCAATATTTTCAATAAATACTATACAAATGGTTTCGGAAACGTTGAAATTGGTGGCTTATACTATGTAAGCTTTGGCTGGAATGTATTTTAACGAAAATTCGAATAATTAATAAAAAACCCTCTCGACTAAAACTCGGGAGGGTTTTTTGGTTTTATATAGGTTTATCTTCTATTTTTGTGCTCATTTTAAAATAACTGATTATGCGATCAATAGCGTTTAGAGAAGCCCTTCGTGAAGCCATGAGTGAAGAAATGAGAAGAGACGAAAAGGTATTCTTAATGGGTGAAGAAGTAGCCCAATACAATGGGGCATATAAAGTAAGTCAGGGAATGCTGGCTGAATTTGGTGATAAACGCGTTATTGATACTCCCATTGCCGAGTTAGGATTTACTGCTGTAGCTGTTGGTGCTGCTCAAAATGGTTTGAGACCTATTGTTGAATTCATGACATGGAACTTTGCTGTTTTAGCAATGGATCAAATTTTGAATACTGCTTCAAAAATGCTCGCAATGAGTGGTGGCCAAATTGGTTGCCCAATTGTGTTCAGAGGTCCCAATGGAAGCGCGGGTCAGTTAGGTGCTCAGCACTCAACTGCATTTGAAAGTTATTATGCCAATATTCCTGGGTTAAAAGTGGTTTCCCCTTCAAATGGTTACGATGCAAAGGGTCTCTTGAAACAAGCAATCCGTTTTGAAGAAGATCCTGTTATGTTCATGGAAAGTGAAGTAATGTATGGTGATAAGTCGGAAGTGCCTGATGAAGAATATTATATTCCTTTAGGAAAAGCCGATGTTAAAAGACAAGGTACTGATGTTACCATTGTGTCTTTTAATAAAATGATGAAAGTGGCTTTAGGTGCTGCTGAAGAATTGGCCAAGGAAGGTGTTAGTGCAGAAGTAATTGACTTAAGAACCATCAGACCATTAGATTGGATGACTATTTTAGATAGTGTTAAAAAAACCAATCGCTTAGTAATCATTGAAGAACAATGGCCTTTTGCTTCTATTTCTTCTGAAATTAGTTATAGAATTCAAAAAGAAGGATTCGATTATTTAGATGCACCAATCAGAAGAATCACTAGCGCTGATGCGCCAATGCACTATGCGCCTAATTTAACTGCACTAGCCATTCCTGATGTTACTAGAACAGTAAAATTGGTGAAGGAAGTGATGTATATGAAAAAATAAATTTGATTATATTTTAGTAAAGCCCGGATTTATTCGGGCTTTACTGTTTAATGACCTTATGAATTTCCCATTTCTAAAAACCAATCTGCTTTTAATAATGCTGTGTTCCAGCATTATCACAATTGCACAGGATAGTTTATTTAATAAAGAGTTGCCTTTAAAAGATGTGGTGGTTACTGCATTTAATACTCGAGTAAAGTGGAAAGAAACCCCCGCAGCTATTTCGATATTGAATAAAAAAGCATTCATGCAGTTTTCTCCTGCTTCTATTTTACCTGCATTGAATTTGGTGGCGGGTGTAAGGATGGAAGAGCGTTCTCCTGGTAGTTATCGACTATCTGTTAGGGGCAGTTTGCTGCGATCTCCATTTGGTATAAGAAATATAAAAGTATATTGGAATCATATTCCGTTTTCGGATGCAACAGGTAATACTTATCTAAATTTAATTGACCCCTCATTAATTAATCAGGTAGAAATTGCAAAAGGTCCTGCATCAAGTATGTATGGTGCGGGTACAGGTGGGGTATTTTTATTGAATCAGGAAATGCCATTTACTCAAAAGCAAAAAAATACAGCTGAGCTTATTTTAACTGGTGGATCTTTTGGATATAATCAGCAACAGATTCAATTTACCCATAGCAATGCTCGTTTTATTTCTAGTGTACAAATGCATCGGTTACAATCGGATGGTTATAGAGAGCATACAAATTTAAATCGTACTGGATTAGCTTGGAGTACCAGTATGAAGACGGCTAAACACTTGATAAAAACCGGTGTCTTTTATACCCAATTGAATTATCAAACACCGGGGGGGATTACAGCCGCTCAAATGTTGCTAAACCCTCGACTCTCTAGGCAGGCCACGGCTAGTTTACCAAGTGCTATTGAACAAAAAGCAGCAATACAAAACAATACCATTTGGTTAGGCATTCACGATACCTATCAAATTAATCAGCAACACTCGCTTAAAAGTTTTGTATCAGTTAATCAAACATATTTCACCAATCCATTTATTACCAATTATGAGAAACGAAATGAATTGAATTTATCTGCTGGTATGCAATGGGTAATTCAATCAAAGCCTAATGCAAAATATTGGCAATGGATTTTAGGAGCAGAGTATTTGGTAAATGAATCCGCCATTAAGAATTATACAAATAATAAAGGTGGTGCTGGAGCGCTTCTGGCGGATGATATCGTGTATACAAAACAAGGATTCCTATTTTCTCAATGGAGTTTTAAGCCAACTGAAAAGCTACTACTCAATGCTGGAATCAGTTTGAATCAACAGTTGTATGATTTCAAATCTTTATTACAAGTGAATCAACCTTTTTTGAATAGAAAAATTCAATCGCCTATCAGTCCAAGAATCACCTTGAATTACAATTTGGTTGATGATCTACATGTATATGGTATTGTTGCAAGGGGTTTTTCTGCTCCGAGCTTAGCTGAAATTAGGCCTTCGGATGGTAATTTTTATCCGCAGTTAAACGCAGAACAAGGATGGAATCTAGAGTTGGGAATGAAAGGGAGTCTGTTGAATGATCAAATTCTAATTGACCTTTCTGCATATTCATTTCAATTGAAAAATGCCATTGTTAGAAGAAATGATTTAAATGGGAATGAATATTTTGTTAATGCAGGTTCAACCAAACAAAATGGGATAGAAGTAATGGTTAAATATTTTCCTATTGCCCCTTCAAAAGCGAAAAGCTATAGTATTGACATAACTAATTCATTCAGCTACCAACCCTATCGTTTTACAGATTATCAGCAAGGAACCGTATTGTTTAATGGTAATCCTATAACTGGGGTACCTGAGTATATTTGGGTTTCAACAATTAATCTTACAAATAAAAATGGATGGGCAATTAATATTACCGCTAACTTAACTAGTAAAATATCATTGAATGATGCTGCTACCGTTTATGCAGACGGGTATGAATTGTTGCAAGCTAAAATATCCAAACAATTCAAGTGGAAACAGCATCTATTTCAGTTTTTTGCGGGGGCAGATAATATTTTAAACCAATCATACAGTTTAGGGAATGATATTAATGCAGTAGGAAATAGGTACTTTAATCCTGCTCCCCTTCGGAATGGCTATATGGGTATTAAATTCAATTTGCAATGATTAACTTCGTAAATAAACCAACATATGGCTTCTATACTAATTATTGACGATGAAAGAGCAATTCGAAATGTTTTAAAAGACATTCTGAATAATGAAGGATATACCACTGATGAAGCCACCGATGGAGAAGAAGGTTTAAAAAAATTCACATCAACCAATTTCGATTTAGTACTCTGTGATATTAAAATGCCTAAAATTGATGGAATAGAGTTTTTGCAAAAAGCCAAAGAAATCAATGCAGACGTGCCCATCATCATCATCAGTGGACATGGTAATATTGAAACCGCTGTTGATGCAGTGAAGAAGGGCGCATTTGATTATATAGCCAAGCCACCCGATTTAAATAGACTCTTGATTACTATCCGAAATGCCATGGATAAAAATACATTGGTGAAGGAAACCAAAGTGTTAAAAAAGAAAGTGGCGGGTATTCAAGAAATCATTGGTTTATCTGCTCCAATTATCAAGATCAAAGAAACCATTGACAAAGTAGCCGCAACGGATGCAAGGGTATTGGTTACTGGAGAAAATGGAAGTGGGAAGGAATTAGTAGCAAGATGGTTACACGAAAAAAGCAATAGATCAACGGGCACTTTGATTGAAGTAAACTGTGCTGCAATCCCAGCAGAACTAATCGAGAGTGAATTATTTGGTCATGAAAAAGGATCTTTTACGTCTGCAATAAAACAACGTATAGGAAAATTTGAACAAGCCAACGGAGGTACGCTTTTTTTAGATGAGATAGGGGATATGAGTTTGAGTGCCCAAGCCAAGGTATTAAGGGCTTTACAAGAGGGTAAAATCACTAGGGTGGGGGGGGATAAAGAAATTGCTGTAGACGTTCGTGTTGTAGCTGCAACCAATAAAGACTTATTGAAGGAAGTAGAAGAAAAGAATTTTCGCTTAGACTTATATCACCGCCTTGGTGTTATCTTAATTCATGTTCCTTCTTTGAATGAGCGAAAAGAAGACATTCCATTATTGGTTAATCACTTTTTGACTGAAATTGCAAAAGAGTATGGACAATCTCCAAAAACCATTGCTTCTAATGCTTTAGACTTGTTAAAGAAGCATAACTGGACGGGGAATATTCGAGAATTAAGAAATGTAGTAGAACGCTTAATAATATTGTCTGGAAAAGAAATTCTAGCTGAAGACGTTAAGAATTATATTTAGCAAAACATTATATTAAAATATGGAGCATTGTATTTGAAATAGATACATTTGTTTAAACTAAAACCGTCTTATGGGCTTAGCGCTATTTATTATTGGAATATTAGGTTGGCATATTGGAATGTATGGCATTTTTAAAAAAGCAGGAATTGATGCTTGGAAAGCTTTTGTTCCATTTTATAATACATGGGAAATTGTTCAAAAATCAAATATTAAACGTTTTTGGTTTTGGCTACAATTCATACCTATAGCAGGTCAATTTATTACGATTTGGATTACCATCATTTTTGTAATGAATTTTAAAAAAGTATCTGTTCCTGCGCATACAGCTGTAGTACTTTTCCCCTTTATCTATTTCCCCTATTTAGGTTTTTCAGAAAAAGAAAAATGGCATGGTCCAGAAGCGCTAAACCATTACCATAAGCCTGCTTCTAGGGAGTGGATTGACGCAGGTGTGTTTGCAGTAGTGGCTGCAACTATTATACGAACATTTGTATTTGAAGCCTACGTGATTCCAACAGAAAGTATGGAGAAGAGTTTGTTGGTGAATGACTTTTTATTTGTAAGCAAAATGAGTTATGGTCCAAGAATTCCTCAAACACCTGTTTCCTTTCCTTTTGTCCACAATATCATGCCTTTTAGTTTAACTACTCCTTCTTATATTAAGGAAGTTCAGATACCCTATAAACGATTACCTGCTTTAACCACTGTTAAAAGGAATGATGCGGTGGTATTTAATTTTCCTGCTGGCGATACGATTATTAATTTACCTGAGTTTGGAAGTAAAATTACTTATTACGAAGTATTAAGAAGTAGCCAGTTCAAGGGGAATAGAGATGCTTTATTTTCGGAGTATCCTATCCTTGTTCATCCAATGGACAAAACAGATAATTATATCAAACGTTGCGTAGGCGTTCCTGGAGATGTTTTAGAAATTAAAAATGCAGACTTATTTATAAATGGGAAACCTGCTGATCTTCCTGGAGGGGCACAAACAGATTATATAGCCACTACCAATGGGGCTGGTTTTTCCGATGAGTTTATTCAAGATGAGTTAGGGATCGATTTGGAAAACAACAACGGAAATTATTCTCCAGGACCAGATAGTAAAACCTATATTTTCAATATTACTGCAGCTGAA
>CALRUG020000165.1:0-6490 GCA_943371295.1 Synechococcus sp. UW140
AGAAACCGGTGTTTGTGTAGCAGATATTAAATCTGAAGCACCATCAAAGCAACTTTGACAGGTTAAATTACCAAATATAAAATGACTAATATTTGGAGCAGACCCTGAAGTAACAGTGTAAGTAAATGTAGTTCTGATATTACCACTAACTGTGGTATAATTTACACCTTGATAAACTGCAGAATGCCCACCGGGAAGACTTACATTGGTAACACAAGGTGGATTTGCCGGATTACATTCTGGCAAACAAGCACTAAAACGTTGGTAATGAATTTCACCTCCGTTCAATGTAAAGTATCTGGCAATAGCCTGACCTTCTAGATTATTGGCATTACTCCAATTGATGGCTGCATACGGAGCAAATAAAGTGCCTCTAATTACATTAGAACCGGTGATAGTTATATCTCCTGTAGCATTTGCAAAATTAAAAATAATGAATTGACCTGAAGCATTGGTTAAACCGGTTGTTGCAAAAGGTGTTGTCCAATTAAAACTGCCGGTTTGATTTACATTAATTACTAATGGATTGGTTGCGGTTGGAGCATTAGTAAAAGTTATATTCGTTAATGCAGCCAATTGTGCACCTGTCAGGTTGATTACGTTTGTTTTATTAGACGCCAATGTAATATTTGCGGTACTACCACTTACATTGATAATATTTAGTGATGAAGCACAGCTTGAAGCAGCTGAATAACTCATCATGGTCATTGCAGATTTTTGTAACGCTGTAAATGCATCGGCGTAATTAATACCTGTAACATCTAATGGATCTGAATTGGCAGAGGTACTTTGTTGCTGCAATGCAGGCGTTGTATTGAAAGCAGTTGCACAAGTTGAATTAAAAGGAGTTACTTTGAAATTGGTATTGGCATTATTACAATCTTTATAGAATAATCTAGAGTTTGTTGTACTACCTAATCTTATTTTACCATTATTTACGTAACTGATTGCACCACTAGTGTATACCATTTTACCACCTACAACTAAACCAAATTTATCTGCTGTAACTGGGTAAGTTAAAAAAGCACTGTTCATGGCAATTGTTGCAGCACCTTGTAAAGTTAAATCGCCACCCATCGCTACACCTCCATCGGTATGGCCGTTCATGAATTTAGCACCATCTTTTGCAAATATGTTAAACCCTCTTGCATTGGCAGTAGGATTAAAACCAGTAGTACAGGTAGTTAAACAGGGTTGAGACAAAATTCTTAAATCATCAACATATAAATAACTATTATAGGCACAACCAGCTGCCTGTGTGCCTCTTAGACGATACTTAAAGGTTGAATTGTAAAAATTGGATGGAATAGGTATGTTTTGTGTCGTCCAGGTTCCTGAACCAAATGACTGAACTAACTGCTGCGCTGTTCTTGTCCATATCGTAGTCCAGTTAGTTCCATTATCACTTGAAAACTCTACAAAAAAACTAAAACAAGTATTGTTTACATTGAGTGTGTAGGTATACAACTTAAAGGTTAATGCTACTGAATTGGTACAACCCAAAGTACTTAGGTTTACTGTTGGCGAAGTTGCCCTACAAGTTGAAGTGGTAGTGTAACCACTGTTATTATAATTAAGTATTTTTAATGCATTTGGTGTTGATTGCACATAAGCATTATTACAAACAATTGAAGCTCTTGAATCGGTAGAAAAAGTACTCCAAGTGCCGGTAGAACCTGTGAATGTTCCGTTAACCGGTGCTGAAAAGCCCGTATTGTACGAATTGGGAAACGACTCGTTGCTAACCACTGTTTGGGCTTCAGCAAACCCAATGGCCAGTGTAAGAGCCATTACTGATAGAAATTGTAAAAACCTTTTCATGGTATAGTGTTTAAATTGTAACCTGATTATTGGACCAAATTTTTGGATATGACCCACGAATCCATTATTCGAGATGCCATACCAACCTGAATAGTTGCAAGTCTGAATGTTGAGCGACGAGGTATTTTTTTATTTTCCCAAGACGGGAAGAGTTATCCACAAAAAGCTTTTTGAAAGCATTGCAGCAACAATAGAAAACACCAAACTAACAGAATGCCAGAGGTGTTTTTTTGTAGGTTAAAACAATAGAAATACGATAGAGTGGGATAAAGAAAATGCCATTTATTAGCAATACATTAGCCTTCCAAAGTATAAGGATTTTCATCGCTATAAACGTCAGGGTTTTGAATTTAGTATGTATAAAAAAATAGCCGAAGCAAAGGCCTCGGCTATTTCTTATTGGTTATAAAATGCTTACTGCTTGATGAATTTTATGTGTTCATTAATTGCATCGCCCTGCAATTGTAGCATGTATGCTCCAGCAATCAACGAAGCAGCTTCTCCTACACTGATGAAGTTAACACCTTGTTGTAAGGTCAATATTCTGTTACTCACCTGCTTACCGCTCATATCTATAATGCGTAAGTTAATACGGGCAGCTTTGGCAATATCAATCTTAATGGTTGCTGTATTGACAACCGGATTAGGATACATAACTACCGCAGCTTTAATAGCACCGTTGGTAACAACCGTTAATACTTTAGTATAATACGTTTTACCATCGTTTGATAATTGGGCAATTCTGTAATACACCACTTTACCAATTAGATTTGCCGGTAATACATCGTTATAACTATATCTGGCTTCTGTTGCATTCAGAGCTTGTTTGGTAGCAATTGTAGCGAAACTAATTCCATCTACACTTCTTTCTATCGTATATAAATTCAAGCCTTGCTCCTGTTTAGCCAACCAATTTAATATAGCGGTCTGTTGTTGTAATGCAACGGTAAAGTCAAGTACAAAGAGTGGCAAGATGGAAATATTTCTCCAGTCTCTATCTGCTGCTTGTGGATTTGACATCACTAAATCTACATTAGAGCCCGAAGGTGTTGGACCATCAAAATTACCACCTGTACCCATATTGCTCATACTGTAATTCTTGTATAAATTACCTGCAGTTGCAGTAGTAAGATTATTAATATCAAAATAATCCATCAAACCATCGCCATCTGTATCACCCGAATTATTAATGGTAGTTTGTGACAATACTGCAATCTTATCACCTTCATTTCTATCCGGTGCACCATCATTATCAGTATCAGTATCTCTATAATCCGGTGTACCATCAGCATCAAAGTCGAAAGGCGTTAATGCATTGCCGCCAAACATTGCATCGTTGCTATCATAAGCATCAACAATACCATCTCCATCCGCATCGGCATCAGAAGAAACAATGTAGCTGTACGTTGACATCCCTTCTACATTATCTGTAATACCATCATTATCACTGTCGATATCCAGATAATCGGGCTGACCGTTGGCATCGCTATTGGTTAATGTTATAGAAGATAAATTATCAACCGTATTACTCCAACCATCACTACCTAATGTACCTGGCGCAATGGTTACGAATGGATTAGAACCACCTAAAGCTGCTCTCAATCCACTTTCTTCATAATCACTTAAACCATCGCCATCACTGTCTAAATCGTATGGATTGGGAAGTCCCATCCGGTCAAGATTTTTATTAGGCCAACTATCTGTTCTGCCATCATTATTGTTATCAGCACCGGTTTTAATTAATGGACCATTGGTGTTATCTATTATGCCATCGTTGTTTTGATCGCCATCATAAGCTTGATGAAAACCATCGCCATCGGTATCACTAAAACTATCTACTTTACCATCATTGTTACTATCAACACCGCCTGCTTCTAAAATATCAGGAATACCATCGTTGTCGCTATCTAAGTCAATATAATTTGGAACACCATCGCCATCAAAATCGCTTGGAAATAAGCCTCTGATGCATGGAAAGAGGTATGCGTTATCAAAATTACCAAAATTGCCAAGGTTAATTCTATATATATAATTACCGGCATTTAAGGTAACACTTCCGGAAAGGTTGTACCAAATTTGATCTTCAGTAGCATCTGCATTGGTAAAGTTTCTGGTAGCAGAAGTAGCTAATACAACACCGCCAGTTGTAACTATTTGAATGCTAGCAGTCCAGTTTTGGTAACCACCTGTTTCTCTACTAGAGAAATACCCACCAAAATCAATGGTAGCTCCTGCAGATAAGGTAAATGTTTGCTCAATAACACCATTTCCAACAATATCTAAATAATGTATACCATTTTGTGCATTGTCTGGGCCACCGGCGTAAAGACTGCCATTTGTTTTCACAATATTGACAGCAGCTCCTGCTGTATTTGTCCATGCTCCAAAAATATTTGAACCGGTAATATTATTACCAATACTAGATTGAAGAGGTGTTTCAAAACTTGGATTGGACAAAATATTACTACAACCACTTACATTATCGCTCAAGCCATCGCCATTAGCATCTGTATAATTATCAATTCGTCCATCGCCATTGGCATCAACACCATAAGCTTCAACTACATCGGCAATACCATCATTATCACTATCTAAATCGAGATAGTTTGGAACACCATCGCCATCTGTATCTAAGGTAGCACAAGTACCTCCTGTGTTAAGGGTACAATAATCAGCATCACGATAATTTACAATACCATCGTAATCATCATCTAGAGAAGGATCTGTTGTTCCTACACAACTAAACGATGTTGCATTAATGCCGCATGATTCCACTACATCTAGAATACCATCATTGTCATCATCAATATCATTATTATCAGGCACACCATCTTTATCGCTATCTCTCACCACCCAAATAAATACGACAGCGGTATCGCAATCGCCGTTACTATCACATAACTGATATACTAAACTATCTAAGCCGTAAAAACCTGTATTCGGCGTATATAATAATTTATCATCACTTTGATTATTGAGTAAGCCGGCCTGTACTTGTACAGTACCGTTTGGTGGTTGATTGGTGATGGTTAATGTACCTGTACCCGGACCATCTAAACCAAAAATATCATTCACTAAAACATCAATTTGTTTGGGTTGATTTTGTCCGGTAGTGGTATAATCCCACATGCCAAGAGGCACATCTTGTACTAAGATATAGACCCAAGCATCGGCAAATGCAGAAGATGTACCGCTACAGCCACTCACTTTAGGAATCGTATCAAAAATTCGGTAACGGAAAGAATCTAATCCAACATAACCTGAATTAGGTGTGTATTGAACAAGTCCATAAGTTAAAGCAGAAGCTGTTCCTCTAGTTGGATTAGTAATAATAGTTACCGGCAATTTCAACTCATGTCCATCAGGGTCAGAGTCGTTGGTCAACACATCGGCAAATAATACTTCATTTAAATTAATACGGAATGTATCTCTTAAAGCAATCGGTGCCGTATTAATTGCTGTTGCCCTAATCGTAATTTTAACGGTCACAATATTGCCACAAACAGATGGGTTAGCATTATCACAAACCTTGTACTTTAAACTATCAGTTGTGTTTTGAGTACCTGCATTTGGTGTATATAATATTTCTGAACTATTATTAATTAAAGTAGCCGTACCTCTTGTTGGATTTGAAGTAATTTGAGCAGTAATACTGCCACCTTCCGGATCAAAATCATTTGTTGTTATTTCAATGGTTGTAATAGCACAAGGATTAATACCTATTGAATCTTTCACTGCAACAGGCGGTCTGTTAGTAACCGTAAACACTACTAAAGCTGTATCGGTTAACGGAGAACAAGAATTAGTTATTTCTGCAATTTGATAAATTAAGGTATCGTTGCCTACAAAATTTTCATTTGGTGTGTACACAATATTACCGGAAGTTACAACAGCAGTTCCCCTCATAGGATTGGCCGTAATAACCGGTGTAGATAAACTTGCCCCTTCCGGATCACTATCGTTAGTTCTTACATTCGCTGTGATTGAATTTGGGTTAGTAACCGTATTAGAAGCTAAAGTATAAGCATCGGCATTAGCCCTAGGTGCAGCATTGGTATAAAATACATATACAAATGCAGTATCGGATAAACTACTACTTGTAACTCTATAACTAAATGTATCTACTCCATTAATGGGTGGAACTTGTGTTGGTGTATAAATGATGTTTCCGCTAGACAATACTAAACTTGCACCTTTTGAAGAAGTTGCACCAATTAATGCAGTGGTCATGCCGGTACCATTATAATCGTAATCATTTGCTCTTACATTAATGGTAACAGCCGTTACTGTGTTTGTAGTAGCAGTATCAGGCATAGCTAAAGGTGCTCTTGAAGGAATTGCTATACATGAACCTGGAACACCATAACGGATGTATAATTTCGGATCGTATGTAGTACCTACATCTTCTCTTGTTGAAAAGTGCATGTCTTTTGAAGTAGAAACATTATCAGGATTTCTTTTCACCATCATACCAAAATTGGTATATGTACCAGTAACCCATTCTTGAACTAAAGTTTTTATATTCCAGTTAGTATAAGCCCAATATACCGATGGAAAAGCACTTGCGTAGATGGTAGAATTAAAATCACCACCGGATGAAGTCCAGTTGTTGGTACCATCGTATCTGTTCCATGTTACCCCACTTTCTGTCCAAGACCGTGTTAAGCGT
>CALRUG020000166.1:0-6471 GCA_943371295.1 Synechococcus sp. UW140
AATAACCCACCAACAATTAGCCCTATGAATTGTGATAGTACAGACCATGCCCCGTAACCACTAAAAAAAAACAATATGCAGGTAGTATAAGCAAAAAACAAGTTAAGATAAATCAGTCTAGTTAAGCCTTTGAGCTGTTTTGGATCTAATTTATTTTTTATAGAATCAACAATAAAAATCATCAATAAAAAAGAAACCAATCCTGAAAAAGCAAAACCTGAATGTGCTAATTGTAAATTTTTTTGATTAACCCACGTGAATTCAAACCCAATTTTATATCGCATCAAAACACCTATTAAGGCAACTAAAACTAAATTTAGCATAGCGATTTTTAAGAGGCGGAGAACATTCATTTATAAAACACTTTATGATCTTGTATAACTACAATTTTTTTGTCGGCCAACTTAGATAATGTTCGAATAACAGTTTCAACTCTTAAACCTGTATAATCGGCCAATTGTTGCCTAGTGTAAGGAATAAAGCCGCTCTCATTTAATTTACATTCTGACTTAATCTTATCAAAAAAACCAATCAGTTTCTCTTCAGGAGAATTATTTACTAGAATATTGGCAGTTAAAGTTTTACAGTACAATCGTTCACAGAAAATGTGGAATAATTTTTTAAATAAAACTGGATGATCCTCAAGCAACAAGAGAAACTTATCTTTACTCAGCCTATAAATAATCGAATCGCTTACCGCATAAGCACTGGCAGGATAAGGCTTTCCTAGCATTAGTGCAGGTTCACCAAAACTATTCCCATCATTAAAAACTCCCTGGATAAATTCCTTAGCATCATTGGTTAAACTAGTCATTTTAACCATCCCCATATCAATCTGATGAAAATAACGGGCTTCATTTCCTTGGCTAAAAATCAATTCTCCTTTATGCCATTCTTTTGGTGAAGCACCATAAGCAAGCAATGTATCAACGTCAATATGCATAGCAACTGTTTAAATAAAAACAGAATTTATTGAAGTTAACCAAAAAAATAAGGATTCTTTATTAATTATTTTATCAAAGCAGGCTCAATTGCTTTTTTCCAAATAGCGTACCCTTTGGCATTCATATGTAAACTATCCTTAAGAAATAAATCTTTCATGGGTTCCCCATTTTCTGCTAACATAGGTGTCCATACGTCCACATAGTTTGTTCTTCTCTGCGATCTTAAATACTGTCGAATTCCTTCATTAGCTGAAATCATTTGTTCTTTCATTTTCCACCTTGAGGGGCTTGGTTTCATACTTACATATGCAATATGCGTTCTAACATTTTTATTTCTTATGGCTTTAAAGAGGGTTTTAAATCTTTCCACCACTGAATCACTAGATAGTTTTGGATCAGCAGCAAAATCATTCTCCCCACAATAAATAACGACCTGTTTAGCCTTGTATGGGAACAATATCTCCTCTGTATAACGAATAACATCTGGTAATGAAGATCCACCAAACCCCCTATTGATAATAGTATAGCCTGGAAAATCTTCTTGTATGGTTTTCCATAATCTAAATGAAGAACTACCCGCAAATAGAATGGCTCCTGAAGGAGGCTTGGAAGCACTAACGGCTTTTTGAAAAGCTTTTATTTCATTAATAAACGGCTGGGCAGTACAAAAATCAAACAGACAAAATTGTGCTAAAAAAATAAGCGCAATAAAATACTTTAAAGAAGATTTCATTCAATATTATTTTAATAAAGTCATGGTAGCCATAACAGGGAAATGATCACTTGGATATTTTAAATCGTATGAATCGGTGATGGTTGCAAATTTTTCTACTACCCATTTTGTATTTTTATTTAAAAAAATATAGTCAATTGCACCATTGGGCTTTTCCTTAAATTTAAATGCATTCCAAGTATCACTATTCCCATAAACCATTTTACTGATATCCTTTGCATTATTCATTTCACTGGCTATTTTTTGGATAGGCTCTTCAGTTGGTCTCAAATTAAAATCGCCTAGTAAAATTACTGGTTCATTTCTGACATTGAGTTCTTTTATCTTCTTCAAAATCAACTTAGCAGATTCAATTCTTGCAATTTTACCCACATGATCAAAATGGGTATTGAAAACCCAGACAATCTGGTTGCTTTTTTTGTTTTTAAATCTTCCATAAGTACAAACTCGATTACAAACAGCATCCCAACCCATACAAACTGAATCTGATTTAGCAGCTAACCAAAAAGTAGATTGTTGAAGCGGAATGTATTTATCTTGATTATATAAAATACAAGAATACTCTCCCAAAGTTTTACCATCATCTCGTCCAACTCCAATATAAGTGTAGTTTGCCAAACTGCTGTCTAAGTAAGTCAGTTGATGATGCAATACTTCTTGCGCACCAATAAAATCGGGCTCATAATACTGCATAAGACCGGCTACCCTATTTTTTCTTAAATCCCATCTATTCTCCCCATCGGAAGCAGCATCCAATCGAATATTAAAGGACATCGCTTTGATAGTTGTTTGGGCACTTATATCAGAAACGAATAATAATACAGCAACGCAAATCAAATATTTTTTCATACCTATTTTTTTATATGAGGGCTAGTGAATCCCAACTTAGTTAACCCTTGCTGAATTTCAGGGCTACTCATAAATAATTTCCATAATAATCCAGTGCGATAGTTTTCCATCATCACCACAATTGGACCTTGATCTATGGCCAAATACCGAGGTAAAAACCAATCATGATGCATACTAAATGCATCATAAAATCCATAGCTTCCCCAAACCTTTTCCCCTAAATCATTGTACCAAAATTTCATGGCTTGCATAGACTCTTTTGGTGTATATGGAAAGGAAGATAGTGCAGCTGTTGGTGAAATAACGCCTTTATCATTTTGTTTGCTTGGTGCGTGACCTGCATACCCCTTGATAGAATAACTGGCTGTCAATCCCCAATTATTAGGCCCATAGCCTTTATATCCTTCACTGTTTTGTACACACCATTCGTAATTTATTTTGGCTTGATTGACTGTTTCACTCCAATAATCAGCATATTGATCTTTTAATCCTCTTGGATCTAGCCCTAAATAAGAATAATGTGCCCAAAACAAAGGACCACCATTGGGTGGATTTCCCTGATGCTTTAAATTCAGTGGCATATTGTAAGAGATTTTCGTCTCTTTAATTTTACCATTCATTGCCCAACCTTCATGATACACTTCCGCAGGAACTGCATGAGTAGGTGAAGATGCGGCTAATATATACATGATTAAACATTCATTGTATCCTTTAACTGGAAAATTCATCTTCCATTCATGATTAGGACTCCAATGCCAATACAATACATTTTGGTTATTGCGATAAAAATTAAAATCAACTTCTTTCCAAAGCTTATCCGCTCTTGCCGCAATCATTTTTTCTTGTTTGTTCCCATTTTTAAAATACTGTCTTACACATAACAAACCTTGCAACATAAAAGAACTCTCCACTAAATCGCCGCCATCATCAAATCTACTAAATGGCTTTACTTTTCCTGTTTTACCATTCCACCAATGTGGCCATGCTCCATGAAAGCGATCAGCTGTTTCTAAAAAAGTTAAGATGGTTTCAAGTCTTTTAATCCCCTCAGCCTTTGTAATGAATTTTCTTTCAATGCCAACTAAAATCGCCATTACTCCAAAACCACCTCCCCCACTGGTTACTACATCTTGGTCATTCTGCGGATAAATATTATCCATATGAACTCTTTCCCTTGCTAACCCACTATTGGGCTCTGCACCTGTCCAAAAATATTGAAAAGTGGCAGCTTGTACTTTTCTAAATAATGCAGTATCGTTAGGTGAAATCGGATCGTTTTTCACTGTTTTTTTTTGTGCAAACAATGAAGACGTCATCAGGAAAATGCACCCGAATAAATATTTTTTCATGCAATAATTTAATGAATTTAAAATACCCGCTTTTCAGCGGGTATTTATCAAAAAAAAACCAGTATTCAACCCAAAAAGAAATGCAGTAATTATTTTCCAGCTTTACCGAGGTTGTACAATGCTTTAATATGTGCATCTGGCAAAGCAATATTGTAAATTCTCATTTCATCTATTACACCTGTCATTGCACCAAAGCTTACATCTGAACTAACAGATTTACCTGGAATAACATTATAGTTTCCACCGATGATGACTTCACTAGGTTCAGCAGCCCTAAAATTGTTATTACCAGTTCCGCGGCTTGGAAAAGCACCTGCTCTTGTTCCATTAATCCAAATATCAAAAAATCCATTACTTGCATTGTAATTTAATGCCAAGTGTACCCATTTATCAGGACCAATTGGAGGTGTGATATAAGGCATATAATTAGGAGCACCAGGAGCATCTCTCAGCGTATTTATATTGTCTTGAGTCCCACCACCTATTGTTATAAAAGTGGGTTGCACTTTTAAATCTGTAGTATTAGATGCGGGGAATGATTGTGTGTTTAAAGAGAAATTTAAACTCCCATTAAACACCCCTGGTCTAGTCAATTGAAATAACATGGTTCTCTTAGATCCATTATTGGAGATTTGAATCCAAGTACTAATGGCAAAACTCTTGAAAGCATCTGTTTTAAACGCATTAAACTGGGTAGGATAATACAAGAAACCTGCATTTAACCTTAAAGCTTGCCCTTTGATACCTGTTGTAACATAGCTATCATTTAAGGAAGTTCCTGGAGCTGTATTAGATTTTACTTCATTTTTAGAATTATCAAATGGCCAATAAGCTACAAGGCTTTCAGGGAATACTTCATCTGAAGAATTGAAGCCATCAATCTTGCCTACATAATCTGCCGTAGATACCGCTGGTAGATTATTTGGATTACCGTCTTTTTTACAGGACAGCATTAAACTGCTAACCGCAAAGAAACCGATTATTGAAAAGTTGATTTTATTATTAAACAATTGCATGTCAATATTTTTAAAAGTCAATTAATAGCCTGGATTTTGTTTCAATACTCCACCAGTTAAATCAATTTGTGCTTGCGGTATTGGTAACAATACATCTCTAGCGGCGTTGAAATTTGATTTACCTGCAGCATTCATTACATTCTGCGCAATACCCCATCTCACAATATCAAAGAAACGATCATGCTCCATGGCCAATTCAATTCTTCTTTCTCTTCTGATGGCATCTCTTAATAAACTTTGATCGTTTGTAGTAATATCAGGTAAAATGGTATTGTTACCTGCTCTTGCTCTAAATCGAACACTATTTAAGGCATCTCTAGCAGCTGTAATATTATTGGCACCACCTACTTCATTGGCTGCTTCAGCATACATTAATACTACATCGGCATATCTTAGTATGCGTACATTATTCCACCAACCAAAGCGATTTCCAACTGCTGCTCTTGTTGCAGGATTGGTATGCACTTTATGGTTGTATCTTGGATTAGGTAAACCTACAGGAGTAACTTCACCAAAAATAGTCACACCAGGTGTGGTGGGTGTACTAGTAAATAAAATGGTTCTCGCTCTTCTTGGATCATTTGGTTCATACGCATCTGCTAAAACAGCACTAGGAGAATTCCAACCCCATCCTAAATCCCATGGACCCGCACCTCTTACGCCTTGCAAATTAGTATACTGAATACCTTGAGCAGTTGGATTTACTGCATCTGCTCTAGCTTGAACCTCAAATACAGATTCCTTACTGTTCTCCCCTTCTTCAGAAAAAATGGTATTGTAAGGGGTGCTTAAATTGTATTGCCCAGAATTCATTACCATATTCGCAGCCATCATTGCTTGTGCCCATTTTTGTTGTGTTAAATACACTTTAGCTAACATTCCATTTGCAGCACCACTCGTAATTCTTCCTGGGAATTTTACAGCATCCCAAAATGCAGGTAAATAAGCAGCCGCAAAACTGAGGTCTTTTTCAATAAAAGAATACACTTGATCAACAGAACTTTGTGGCACATTATTTTGCGCAGCAGGATCCGCAAAAAGCGTATCAATGATGGGTACTTTACCAAACAACCTAGTCAACATAAAATAAGAATATCCACGGATAAATCTCACTTCTGCTTGAGACTGTAATTTAATAGCATCCGTTGCAACAATTTGTTTATTCGTTCCAATTTGAAATAAAGTATTGTTGCATCTGTTGATTAATCCATAATAACCCACCCATAAGGCATTGGCTCTAGCACTATTGGGGAGAACTGGAAAATTATCCATACTAATTACATCTGCTCCCCCATCTGAAGGTGTACTTCCCTTATCTGCATCATCACTTCTAATACTGGTTGCATTAATGAATCCATCTACGTGAACATTGTAGTCGCGTAAACTATTGTATGCACCAAAAATATATTGATCATAAGGACCCGACCCACCAGGATAAGGATAGTTTTCTTCATCGTATCCTCCTTGCCTTGCAGTATCTAAGAAATTCTTTTTACAAGCTGTAAAAACCGTTACAGTTAATAGCAGCAACATCCATTTACTGATGCTTTGTTTATTGATTAAATTATTCATGGTTGAAT
>CALRUG020000167.1:0-6410 GCA_943371295.1 Synechococcus sp. UW140
GGATAAAGAAAAAGTTTGGGTGATGGAATCTGATAAGAAGGTCATTGCCCTACTTGGTTTACGTATCGACAACCGATTCAAATATACCCATTCAACTAAACAACTGCTTAAATTGCAGTTTACCCGTTTCTAAAAAGATCCCAGATATAGTTTTATAGCATTGAAAAAGTTTTCTAATGCATTGAATTTGGTCATAAAACTGGTCGTAATTACAACAAAAACAATCCCAAAAATGGCTCCCCAAATATGGGCTGAATGATTAATATTCCCATGTCCTTTTTTAGCTAGGTAAGCAGACAATATTAAATACAGTGGACCAAATACAAATCCAGGAATATGAAATGGTATAGGGAAAATGCCCATGCCCATGGTAGGGTATAAAAATATTCCTGCAAAAATGACTGCGGAAACGGCTCCCGATGCGCCTAAACTTCTATAATGATAGTTGTTTTGATTCTGAAAATAAGTGGGAAGCAGGCATACGATTAAAGAGACTACATATAAAATGATATAGATTAGTTTTCCAGACTCTCCAAATATTTGTACAAAGGTTTTTTCAACTAGGTCTCCGAATAAATAGAATGAATACATATTGAATAACAAGTGCATAATATCTGCATGTATAAGACCACTTGTAATAAATCGGTACCATTGATTCCTATTGGTAATTGCTGGCGGATAAAAAATCAAATCGTCTAATACTTTTTGATTTGAAAAAGCAGTAAACGATATTAAACTTGTCAAAAGTATGATGCTAATGGTTAAGGTAATCATGGGTTAAATATGGTGGTATTTTTCGTTTCTAATGATGGTGCAAGCTCGGTATAATTGTTCTGATAAAATTAATCTGGCCAGCATATGCGGGAATACCAATTGAGACAAACTCCATATCATTTGAGCCCTACTGGTAATTTGTTGGTCTACTCCAAAAGCACCTCCAATCAAAAATACCAATTGCTTATTACTTTCATTGGCCCTTTGTTGTATAAAATTGGCCAATTGGGGTGAGCTGAGTGATTTCCCTCTTTCATCTAACAAAATCAAATAGTCGTCTTTTTCAATTTGGTTAAAGATTAATGTTGCTTCTGCTTTTTTGAGTTCTGTTTCCGATAAACTTGGTCCAGTTTTTGGAGTGGGTATAATCAACCAATCTGCTTTGAAATATTTGTTAATCCTTTGAGTGAAATCGTTGATTCCCTCTTTTACATAGGGCTCATGGGGTTTACCAACAGAAATCAAACGTAGCTTCATTGGTTAAAATTAGTTAACAAACCAATTGCAGCCAATTTCTATCCTTTTGTAAGTTGAATTGGACAAAGTATCTTACAGTCAAAATTGTACAAGGCATGAAGTATTTTAAAGTGTTTATTTTAGGGCTTATTTTGATGGGGTCTAATCAGGAAGTTTCTGGTCAAGCAATAGATTCTATGATGAGCGTTTATGCAGATGCGTTCCCTAAAGAAAAAATACATATTCACTTTGATAGACCTAGATATAATACGGGGGATACTTTATTTTATAAAGCCTATATTCTAGCAGCAAACGAGCCAACTGTTTTAAGTAAGAATTTATATGTAGAATGGTACGATTCAGATGGCGTATTGGTTAAACAAACCATTTCTCCCTTATTTCAAGCAACTGCAAAAGGAAGTTTTGAAATACCAGCTACTTATAAAGGCGGTTTCTTGCATGTTAAAGCATTTACTAGGTGGATGTTGAATGATGATATTGCTTATTTATTTCAAAAAAATATTCCCGTTAATGGTGGGAATATCGTTAGTGCAAAATTACCGGACCCAACCAAAGTTGATTTATTTCCAGAGAGTGGAACCCTGGTAGAAGGATTGAATTCTAGAGTTGCATTTAAAGCTTACAATCAATCAGGGCTTCCTGTAAAAATTAAAGGGGTATTGGTTGATGCCCAAAAGAAAGTATTAGATAGTATTAAAGTTCAGCATGATGGCATGGGAGTATTTGTATTAAAGCCCATAGCTGGTCAACAATATCAATTGAATTGGACAGATGAGTTTGGAAGGACAGGGGTTACAAAAATTACTGATATCAAAACGGAAGGCGCTGTATTAACAGTAAGAACCAATAATGAAAAAGCTTTTCTTCAATTTGAAAGATCGGTTAATGCGGGAGAGCCATTTAAGCAAATGAATTTATTGGTTCATATGAATCAATTGTTGATGTATAAAGTGGGGCTTAAGATGATTGATCGAAATTTTCAGCGAGCAGAAATTCCAATAGAAGAGTTACCCACAGGGATTCTCCAATTTACTTTATTTACTTCTGATTGGATACCCGTAGCAGAACGTATTGCCTTTATCAATAACCACACACATGATTTTGGTGCTAAAATCAATCAGCTTACTACTAACTTAAATAAAAGGGGATTGAATAGATTTGAAATCATTGTTTCAGATACTTCAATGACTAATATGTCGGTAGCAGTTATAGATGCAAACGCTAATGTAACTGACCCTCATTCTATTTATTCCAATTTCTTATTGTCTAGTGAGATTAAAGGGTATGTTCATAATCCCTCATATTATTTTCAAAGTGATGCTGATAGCATTACCAGTAAATTAGATTTAGTAATGATGACCAATGGTTGGAGAAAAATCAATTGGGAACAACTTAAAGCTGGAATAGGACCACAGTTAAAATACAAGCCAGAGACCAATTATATATCATTAAAGGGTAGTGTATTTGGCATAAAACCAGGCATGGTGAAAGACCAACAACTCAATTTTGTATTGGCTGCAAAAGACAGCAGTAAAAGTCTTTTGTTTGCTCCTATAGATGGGAACGGAAATTTTGAACAAACTGGTTTGTTTTTTTATGATACAGTAAAAGTATACTATGGGTTTAATAATAATTCAAAACTCAGTAGTGCTACGCAGGTTAAAATTGAAAATGGTTTACTAAGAAAAGAGAATGATACAAGAGTTAGTTTAGGAAATATTCCACCTGTTTGGGGAGGGATAGATTCAATGTCTATCGCTAGAATGAATTTCTTTTTAACAGAACAAGAAAAATTAAGAAGATTGATGGCATCCACCACATTAACCGAAGTGGTAGTAAAAGCTAAAGTGAAGAGTAAAATAGAGGTCTTAGATGAAACATATTCATCTGGTTTGTTCTCAAAGGGTGATGGTTATAGTTTTGATTTATCTGATGGAATGGTTGCTGCTATTGATATTTTTACCTATTTGCAGGGTAAAGTAGCAGGCTTGCAAGTTACTGGAAATGGACCTGGGGCTACTTTAACTTGGAGGGGAGGTGCTCCAGATATTTATTTAAATGAGTTACGATCAGATGTAGGAATGGTTTCCTCAATACCAGTATCTGATGTTGCTTATATTAAGGTTTTCAGACCACCGTTTTTTGGTAGTGCTGGTGGAGGTGCTAGTGGCGCAATTGTAATTTATACAAAGAAAGGTGGTACTAGTTCTAAAGGTTCGCAAAATGTTAAGGGCATGGAAAGTACTATTTTAGCTGGCTATTCTAGATTTAAAGAGTTTTACAATCCGGTTTATGATAAAACCACTGCTTCATTTAATCCAGATACGCGGAACACTTTATACTGGAATCCTTATATAATGACCAATAAAAAATCACCCAGATATCCTGTAGAGTTTTACAATAACGATGTATCAACCAAATTACAGATTGTCTTAGAAGGGATTAATTCGCAAGGTAAAATGACGCGACTGGTTAAAATAATTGAATAATTATCTAAGAATTGAGTTACTAGATAAGTTGGTTTGCTTTTTCGTTTTTGAATCTGTGAAAAGTACTAAGACTGTTGTGATTAAAACCAAAATGATGAGTGAAGCAACTCCATATTCTGTTACATTAAAATTTTCAGGAGGAAAATTAGTCACTAAGGTTGGCGATAAATGAAGATGGTAATAAAGACTGAAAGTTCCAATGCTATACATAATCGCTAAATAGCATTGAAATAATAGGAATAGATATATTAAGGTGTTTACCGTTGCATTTGTGTGAATAATCCCAGGGTTAACAGCATCCTCATGAATAATCTTATATAGACATACAATTAAGTAAGTAAGCAGATGTATAGGGATTAGGATCATTAAAATAGATGGATCAATTAAAAGCAAATTATCTGGATTTGACAATACCAGTAGTCGATTGTTCAATATAGCTTTTATAAAAAATATTTTCTCCGTATGGCTGTTTATCAACCATGGAAATATGCAGATAAAACAAATAACAAGTGGAATAAAATGTATCCAATCTTTCTTGAGGTCAATTTTCTGATGATTTAATAGTATCCTTATATAGAAAAATAGGATAGGTCCTAGTAAGAAGAACAATGTGCTAGATGTAAATAGGGTATAAGCTAAGATGCTTTCTTCGGTCCCATAAAACTGATAATACTGTAACCCAACAATCAGGAAAAGAATAATTAAATAGATACTTATACAAGTTGTTCTAACAGACTTATACCTCTTGATTAAATATACTAATAGCGTGCTGGCTATCCCAACAAAACAAGATGATATTAGAAGCATTGAGAAAATAAATGGGGTTCAGATAATGGTGTAAAATTCTTCCTATTTACGCTGTTATTTATTCCCTAAATAGATATTATCGTATAAGATTTGAATCAAATTGCATAAAAAAAGCCCCGATGCATCAGCATCGGGGCTTTAAGATTATTGTTGTTTCTATTATTTCACTATTACTACAGTAGTAGGAGCGAACTTAACACCTTTTCCTTCTAGTGTTAAGAAGTGTGTACCAATCACTCCGTTGTTCAATCTTACAGGAACAGCGTTCGGACCTTGTGCTACGTTTACTTGTTTAGTGTAGATAGAACGTCCTGTTCCATCATTAATCTTCATAGTAAACTCACCAGCTACAGGGCTTATAAAGCTAGCAGTAAACACATTGTCTGTTACTGGGTTAGGGAATACCTGGATGGTTTTCTCTTCTTGGTCAGCAGCGTTGATTGCTGGTTTTTCTTTAGTGAAGCTGATATTACTGAATGTTGAAGCGATAGGGCTATTACGTCCAGTACCTACTTCAATGGTAAATACTAGGGTAGTAACATCTTTAGGATCTATTGCTTTAGTAGAACCAGCAGATTTAAACTGGCTGAAAGGAATATAGTACTCTTGCTGACCAGAACCTAATCTGATATCAGTAGTGTATTGATTCTTCCACTCCGTTACGCCATTTTTAACCATGGTTACTCTTAAGTTGTAACCACCAGCAGCAGTAAACTTAATACCGTTGTAGTTGGTTAAGTCAGCTTCCATACCACCAGCTCTCAATAATTTGAAGAGTGATACGAAATCAGCGCTATTTGCTTTTACTTCAACATTTCTTAATACAGGGTATTCGTTTGCAGAGATGGAGCGCTTCGCATCGTTGGTAACATTGAACGCACTTACGTTGGTAGTGTTTCTGTTGTAATCAACTGCCCAAGTACCATCAGACATGTAAACAAGGTCTTTTACTTCACCATTCAAATACATTGAGACAGTGCTTTCGTATTTGTCACCTACAGGAACTACTACAGTAGAAGTGCCATTTGCTTTTACAGTAAACGGTACGTTACGAGTAACGATGCCAGTAGAAGATTCAGTAGATCTGTCTTCGAATTTGAAGAAGCCAGTTGTTGCTGCAGAAGCATTTTTGATAACCAAGTTTAGGTTAGCGCCTTCACGCTTACCAGACTCGATGTAAGAAGCAGGGGTAGTACCTACCACGGCTTGGTTTACTTCAGCAACATCTTTTAGTTTAGCCAATACGTCTTTCACCATTTCATTAACGATGCTAGGAGAAGCAGCCCAGATTTGGAAGTTGTACATCTGGTCTTCGTTTACATAGCTAGTAGTTAAGAAAGCACTTTGAAGGTTAAAGCTGTTTCTTCCAGCTTTAGCACCCACCGTAAATGCGGTAGCGTATTCGCGGTTTCCTTTTTCGTTAAGGATAGTATAGTTAATAAAGTTGTAGCCATCAATTTTAACTGATTCTACATCTAAAAGGGTAGCACCTTTTAAGCGATCACAAATTGGTTTAGTGTGGTCGTATAATTCACCCAAAGTTTTAGTAGTGAAAGCTACTGCTTTGGTTTCTTTATTGGTGTTTACATAGTCAACAGCGTAAACTTCTTTAGCATTGGTAAAGCTAACGATGTCTACAGGAGAGCTATTGTAAGCCTTGTAACCTCTAGTAGCAAGGTCAGGCATGATGCTAGACAATTGCAAGCTAAAGATGCTATTAGTGCTGGTAGAGCGGATAGTGCCTTGAGCAGTTTCAACCACCGGTAATTTGCTGTAATCCACTGCACCATTCATATCGTTGATGGCATTGCTAAGAACACGTTGAGCAATTGCATCGCCCAAGCTCTTACTTTCAAGGCCACC
>CALRUG020000168.1:0-6285 GCA_943371295.1 Synechococcus sp. UW140
CAGATTGTTCTACATGTTTTTGATTGGCCGATTTAATAAACTGTAATCCCCAATTGATTAATTGAAAACTCAAAGATGGTTTAACATAGAAAGGGCTCTTCGAATTAAACATCCATCTCACCCCTTGTGCCACAATTCCTGGTGCTGCCAATGGAACAAAATGACTGGGCACAATCATTCCTAAATTTCCATATGAACAACTATCGGTCAAATCCGTTTGATCAACTACTGTTACCTCCCATCCTTCTTGAAGTAAGTAGTAAGCTGAACTCAATCCAATGATTCCTCCTCCAATAATAACCGCTCTCATAGTGTAATTTTAAAACTGCTAAATCACTTGAAACCCATGTGCATAAGGGTCTTCATCATCTATAATGATTGTATTATATCCAGTAACTCGTGCCCATCCTTCAATACTTGGAACGATGGCAGGCAACCCATTAACGGTTGTCTCTTCTTCAATTAATCCAGTGAACGTAGAACCAATAATGCTTTCATGAATAAAAGCATCCCCCTTTTTTAGTAGTCCCTTTGCGTACCACTGGGCCATTCTTGCGGATGTTCCTGTTCCACAAGGTGATCGATCAATGGCTTTATCTCCATAAAAAACAGCATTTCTTGCTGTTGATGTGGGTGCTATCGTTTTACCTGTCCACAGCAAATGACTAAGCCCTTTAATGTTCTCATTGGTTGGATGCACAAATTGATATTGCTCGTTTAATCTTTTTCTACAAACCCTACTCCAAGAAATCAATTGATCTGCAGTATAATGTTCTAGACCTGGGAAATTTTTCTGTGGATCAACAATTGCATAAAAGTTTCCTCCGTATGCAACATCCACGGTGATGGTTCCTAAATCGGGGCAGTCTACTACTAAATCGGATGCATATAAAAATGCGGGCACATTGGTCAACTTTACAGACAATACTTTTTTGCCTTCCTGTTTGTATTCAATCAATACCAATCCTGCTGGTGTTTCAATTCGCAGTTGACCTGGCTTTTTAGGAATCACTAATCCTTCCTCTATTGCAATCGTAATAGTACCAATGGTTCCGTGTCCGCACATGGGCAAACACCCACTGGTTTCTATAAACAAAACCCCAATATCATTTTGTGGATCATGTGGTGGATACAAAATACTTCCACTCATCATATCGTGACCGCGTGGCTCGAACATTAATCCCTTTCTAATCCAATCAAACTCGCGAAGAAAATGTAATCTTTTCTCCATCATAGAATTCCCTTCGAGCAAAGGACCTCCTCCTGCAACCAACCTTACCGGGTTGCCACAGGTATGCGCATCAATACAAAAGAATTTTTTATGTGCCATATTCCTTTTCTAATTGTTTTATTGGATTGCATCCCTTGTATAATTACCATTTATTTTCCGCATGATTCCGGCTTCATTGTTATTCTGCAAATACAATGGCAATAGTTCTTGTGGACAATCTTGGTAACAAATAGGTCTTACAAATCTTCTGATTGCTTCAGTTCCAACAGAAGTTGTTCTTGAATCGGTTGTTGCAGGAAATGGCCCACCATGCACCATTGCATGACAAACTTCTACGCCAGTTGGTGCACTATTGAAAATGACCCTACCTGTTTTATCCTGTAAAATTTGAACTACTTCTGTATATCGAATTAATTCATCTTCGTTACCAAATATAGATCCTGTTAACTGACCATGCATGGCAGACAAGGCTTGAACCAATTGTGATTTATCGTCGCAAATAACTACCAACGAACAAGGCCCAAACACTTCGTCTTGCAAAGCAGGTGATGCAATAAATTCATTGGCAGGTACCGTAAATAATGCGGGGGTTCCTTTATACTCATTCTGTAAATCCTCTCCCTTATAAGCCATGTTGACTCCTTTCGCACTCATCAACTTCGTTCTATCGGTGTAATAAGATTTGCAGATGGCTTGATTTAACATGGTAGCCGGCACAACCGCTGAAAGACTTGCCACCATTGATTCTATAAACGCTTCCGTTGCTTTTGATTTAATCACAAACAACAATCCTGGGTTTGTACAAAACTGTCCTACCCCTAGTGTAACAGAGCCGGCAAGTGTTGTAGCAATCGCAGCAGTTTTTAATGCCAATGTTTCGGGCAACAACACGACCGGATTAATACTACTCATTTCGGCGTATAGCGGAATGGGTGCTTTCCTTTTTTGTGTAACGGTTTCATACAATGCCATTCCTGCTCTATAAGAACCCGTAAAACCAATCGCTTTGATTGCAGGATTCGCGGCCAACTGTTGACCCAGTGTTGCTCCTTCCCCAATAAGAGAAGAGAATACGCCATCTGGCATTTTTGTTTTTTCAGCAGCTCTTTTGATAGCCCTTGCCATTAACTCGTTGGTTCCTGCATGGGCACTATGTGCTTTAACAATCACAGAACATCCAGCAGCTAAAGCAGATGCGGTATCTCCCCCAGCAGTTGAAAATGCGAAAGGAAAATTACTTGCTGCAAATACAGCTACAGGTCCGAGTGGCTGTAGCATTCTTCTTAAATCTGCTCTGGGTAATGGTTGCCTGTCGGGTATGGCAGTGTCTATCACCGCATCAGCCCATGATCCCTCTCGCAATAAACCAGCGAACAACTTTAATTGATTCATTGTTCGATCTCGTTCTCCGGTTAATCTGGCTAAAGGCAAGCCCGATTCTAGATGAGCGCGTTCTAATAACGCATCTCCCAACTGCAAAATTTCTGATGCAATGGTTTCTAAAAAAACGGCTCGCTCTACAAATGATATTCTACTATAAATACCAAAAGCAGCTACTGCTTTGGCAATAGCTGCTTCTATTTCATCATTCGTTGCGATATGAAATTTGTCTTCTAAAAATGTTCCTTGAAGTGTACTAAAGGATTGAAATGTTTCTTTTCCTTTAGCTGATTCTTCAAATCCAATTACATTATGCCCATGTAGCATCTTTTGTGTGTTTCAGGTTCAAATAATCTGGCAATATAGGCCTATTTGCCAATGCTGTTTCTAATATGCTTGTGACTCTTTTCAATTCTGCTCCTTCAATAGGAAGTCGAGGAGCTCTTACATGGGTTGATCCAATACCAGTATGGGTTGCAGCCAATTTAATGTACTGCACCAATTTAGGATGAATATCTAATTCAAGTACAGGTAAAAACCAACGATAGATGGGCAATGCTTCCTCTATTCGGCCTGCTTTTACCAATTTGAAAATAGCAACGGTTTCTCTTGGGAATGCATCTACTAAACCTGCTACCCAACCATGTGCTCCCATGCAAAGGCTTTCCATTGCTAAGGTATCTACCCCACATAAAATATTAAATCGATCTCCAAAACGATTAATCATTCTCGTAACATTTGAAATATCACGTGTTGATTCTTTCACGGCTTGAATATTTTGATAAGGCATCATTGCTTCAAACATATCCAATGTAACATGAATTTTATAATCAACTGGATTATTATAAATCATGATAGGCAAACTGGTAGACTGGGCAACTGCTTTAAAATATTCTAGTGTTTCATGGCTATCGGCATAGTAACGCATAGGGGGCAATAACATTAACCCATCCGCACCATTTTTTTCAGAATCTTGTGCCAATGCTATAGCAGCTTTGGTAGTTTGCTCTGCAATATTGATGATTACAGGGAAATCAGCAGGGATATGTTCCTTAGAATAGAACAACAAGTCTCTTTTTTCTTCATTAGATAAAGAACTTGCTTCGCCTAATGATCCTCCTAAAATAATCCCATCTACACCCGCATCAATTTGCGCTTGTAAATTTCGATTATACACGTCAAAATCAATTGAATCATCTTGTTTAAACGGAGTTAGAAGTGCCGGATATACGCCCTTCCATGTAAGATTAGCCATAGTTATAAAGATTAGAAATGTAAATCTACCCGCCTTATTATTCCCGCTATTTTCCTCAATTAATAATTTATGTACCTATTTTAACTGCTTATCCTTGGGGTAAATATTAATTGTAATTTAGACAATAATTATGCAGCATTTTATGTATCTTACCTGTCTTTGGGTATAAATCGGGCTTTTTAAGCTAAAATTGGTAATGTTTACCGTTTATTCCGATCAAAGCTGCTGCTATGAA
Source organism: Synechococcus sp. UW140 (assembly GCA_943371295.1). Taxonomy (GTDB): domain Bacteria; phylum Bacteroidota; class Bacteroidia; order Chitinophagales; family Chitinophagaceae; genus Sediminibacterium. Next base: position 4,102 of record CALRUG020000168.1, read on the forward strand.
AGTATTACAGTTTACCATTCCCGTTCCGGGAGATAAGAACATCATCATTAGACATGATGTTCTCCCTTATTTTTATCAATACTTGCATAGACACGATGAAATTCAATTGACTTGGATTATTAGAGGTGAAGGCACATTAGTGGTAGACAATAATATGTACCCATTTAAACCCAATGAAATTTATTATATAGGTGCCAATTTGCCGCATGTATTTAAAAGTGATCCAGCTTACTTTTCTCAAAAAAGTAAAAAAACGGTAGAAGCCATCACCATCCATTTTAATCCAAATGGAAAGCTTGCTGGATTATTTGATTTAGCAGAAATGAAACCTATTCAAACCTTTATACAGAAACACAATAATGGATTTATGATTCCCCCTGTTCATGTTACAGATGTGGCGCATAAAATTCAGATTATCAGCAAATCAAAAGGGGTTGAACAAATGTTGGCTTTTATTGATATTTTGAAAAAGTTTTCGAGTATACCTAAGCTGAAAGAACTCTCTAGTGCGTCTATGTTAGAAACAGTGAGTGAAAATGTGGGTGTTCGTTTAAGCGAAATCTACCATTTTATTATGGCCAACTACGAAAACAATATCACATTGGAAGATGTTGCCCAACAAGCCCATATGACGCCCCAAGCTTTTTGTAGGTATTTTAAAAAGAGAACCCATCATACATTTGTTTCTTTTTTAAATGAAGTGCGTATTAACGAAGCTTGTAAAAAGCTTACTTCAGGAGATGGGGACAGCATCAGTATTTCTACCATTGCCTACAACTGCGGATTCAATACAGTTACACACTTTAACCGAGTGTTTAAATCGGTCATTGGGAAATCACCACACGAATATGTAGACGATTATTTCAAGAGCACTTATGAAGTTGAATTGACATAATAAAAAAGGAGCAGTTATTCTGCTCCTTTTGATATTGTATCTTATTCTAGCTCATCGGCATTTCTATCAGGTGGGTCAACCCCCAATAAACTCTTCACAAAGAAATCACGCTTCTTTGTTCTTCCATAAGTGCCGCCATCGCTATGACCCATTCCAGGCACAGCTAAAAATTCAAATGATTTTTTGGCTTTAATTAATGCATCCGCTACTCTATACGTAGACTCTGGTGGCACATTCGTATCTGCTTCACCAACAATTAATAATAGCTTTCCTTTTAATTTATGCGCATTGGTAATATTGGATTGATCATCATAATGCTTGCCCACAGGATAACCCATCCATTGTTCATTCCACCATTGTTTGTCTACCCGATTATCATGACAGCCACATGCTGATACAGCTGCTTTGTACCAAGTAGGGTGAAATAAAAGACCACCTAATGAATTTTGCCCACCGGCTGATGTTCCAAATACGCCTACTCTGTTGGTATCTGCTTGAGGATACTTTGTAGCCAATGCACGCATCCATGCAATGCGATCGGGGAATCCTGCATCTGCTAAATTTTTCCAGCATACATCATGAAATGCTTTGGAACGATTGTAAGTTCCCATACCATCAATTTGCACCACAATGAACCCAAGCTCTGCCATGCTTTGCATTTCGCCAGTAGTAGCAAACAATTTAGGCACAAATGAATCTTGTGGACCTGCATAAATATTTTCAATAATTGGATAGCGTTTATTGGGATCAAAATCGGATGGTCTGCAAATCACGCCCCATATATCTGTAACCCCATCTCTTCCTTTTGCACTAAATGGTTCTGGCAAACGAAAGCCTGCTGCTTTGTGCAAACTGATATCCGCTTGCTCTAATTCCATCAATTGTTTTCCATCTGCAACTCTTCCTAATATTGAAACAGGTGCTTTGTCTACGGTAGAATAGGTATCTACAAAGTATTTCTTATTGGGCGACCAAACAATGCGATGATTAAATCCTGGCTTTGTTAGTGTTACCATTTTTTTACCATCAAACCCAATTCGATAATAATGAATAAAATAAGGATCTTCTCCTTGGTTCATGCCACTCGCTTGAAACCATATTTCTCTTTTGGCAACATCTATACTATCTACATTTCTTACTACCCATTCGCCTTTCGTAATAGCATTTTTTACTGCTCCTTTTTTAGCATCTACTAAATACAAATGTCTCCAACCATCTTTTTCTGTTATCCAAATGATTTCGGAAGTAGCAGGCAAATAATGGGTGAATATTTTTTGCTCGTAAATAAA
>CALRUG020000169.1:0-6274 GCA_943371295.1 Synechococcus sp. UW140
TACCAATAGCACTACAGATATTTCAACCAACCCAACACCTACTTATACTTATGCCGATACAGGTACTTATCAATTAAAATTAAAAGTGACCAATTCGGGGGGATGTCAAGACTCCGCTTTTGCAGAAGTACGCATTTATCCGGGTTTTACCCCTGATTTTACCGTAACTGGAACCTGTTATTTAAATGCATATGATTTTAAAGATGCAACTTTCAGCAGGTACGGAGCAGTCAATAGTTGGAGATGGAATTTTGGAGACAATACTACCCTAGCAGATACTACCATTGCAAAAGATAGTAGTTGGAAATATCCAGCACCAGTTAGCACCAATGTTACATTAGTGGTTACGAATAGTAAGGGGTGTATAGACAGCATCACCAAACCTTTTGTTGTTTTAGACAGGCCATTGCTCAACTTAGCTTTTAAAGACACACTTATTTGTAGCATTGATACATTGCCTTTGTTTGCTAATATTGGCGCAGGCATCATTAATTGGACCACCGACTTGGCTTCAAGCTTGCCTAGAATGTCGAATAGAACGATTGCCAACCCCTTGGTATATCCGGTGGATACAACAAGATACATCATCACGCTAAACAACAATGGTTGTATCAATCAAGATACGGTAACGGTGAATGTATTGGATTTTATTTCGGTGGATGCTGGCCCTTCTGCTACCATTTGCCGTACAGATACCATTCAATTACAAACAGTAAGTGATGCCTTGAGTTATCAATGGAGATCTGCTTCGGGCGCCCCTGTTGATCCTGTTAAATTTCCGAGACTGGCTCCCTTACAAAATGAAACCTATTATGTTACCGCTAACTTAGGATATTGTCAGGCCCGAGATTCGGTGCGCATTAATGTTGCTCCCTATCCACAAGTTTCGGTAGGGGCAGATACAGTTATTTGCTTCGGTAGCAGACTTAACCTGCCTGCCAATATAGTGGGTAGTAGTTTTCAATGGTCACCTACCAATTCAATGATTAATTCTACCACTTTAAATCCATTGGCAGGCCCATCCAAAACCACCGCCTATACTTTAACCGTTTCAGATACCTTGGGTTGCAATAAATCGGTAACCGATACCATTATCGTAAGAGTGGTTCCGCCTCTTGTAATAAACGCAGGTCCTGATACTTTTGCATTACCCGATCAACCTATTCAGTTAAATGCAACAGGCATTGGACAATTCAGTTGGTCTCCTACAACCGGGCTCAGTGATCCAACCATTGCCAATCCAATTGTTACCTTAACGGCAAGCACCGATTCCATTACTTACACTGTAAGATTAACAGGCGAAGGCGGTTGTTTTAACGAAGACCAAGTAAAAGTGAAAGTATTTACAAGTGGCCCTGAAATATTTATTCCATCTGGGTTTACGCCCAATGGTGATGGGAAAAATGATGTATTAAGACCTGTTACAGTAGGCATTTCTAAATTAAATTACTTTACCATTTTTAATAGATGGGGGCAACGAATTTTTACTTCTGGAGAATTAAACAAAGGATGGGATGGCACATATAATGGAGAACCGCAACCATCTGGCACTTATGTATTTCAAGCTGAAGGAATTGACTATTTGGGCAAACGTGTTTATAAAAAAGGTACTGCCGTCCTTATTAGATAGTTTAATTTTGTGTTTATGACAAAAACGATTTTAATTACGGGCGCCACTGCTGGCTTTGGTAAAGCAACTGCAGAACATTTTGCTGCTGCTGGTTGGAACTGCATTATTACAGGTAGAAGACAAGATAGACTAACTGAACTTGCTGATACTTTACAAAACAAGTATGGGGTTAACATACATACACTATGTTTTGATGTTCAAAATAGATCAGCTGTATTTGCTGCCATCAATAGTTTACCTGTTGAATGGCAATCAATTGATGTATTATTAAACAATGCTGGTTTAGCATTGGGACGAGATTCATTTGAATTAGCCAATTTAGACGATTGGGATACCATGATTGATACCAATGTAAAAGGATTAATGTATGTTACCAAAGCAGTATTACCTTTCATGATTGCTAAAAAAAGTGGTCATATTATCAATATAGGATCAACTGCTGGTAAAGAAGTATACAAAGATGGCAATGGATATTGTGCATCCAAACACGCGGTAGACGCCATTAGCAAAGCCATGCGCATTGATTTATTGCCCCACCAAATTAAAGTAACCGCTGTTCATCCTGGTGCTGCAGAAACCGAATTCTCCTTAGTTAGATTTAAAGGAGACGATCAAAAAGCAACAGCTGTTTATGATGGATACAAGGCGCTGGAAGCAAAAGATATTGCTGAAATAGTGTATTACGTTTCTACATTGCCTGCGCATGTTTGCATTAATGATTTGGTAGTTACCTGTTTGTCTCAGGCCAATTCCTTTTACTTACATAAATAATAGCCATGCAATTGATTGGCAATCCATCGAGCATCACCAACTTATTTGGTATAAAATATCCGATTATTCAAGCAGGAATGATTTGGGCTAGTGGTTGGAAATTAGCCAGTGCAGTAAGCAATGCTGGTGGGTTGGGCATTATTGGTGCAGGCTCTATGTATCCTGAAGTTCTAAAGGAACATATTCAACAATGCAAGTTAGCAACGAATCAACCATTTGCAGTAAATATCCCTTTGTTGTATCCAGACCTTGGTGCAATTGTGCAAATCATTATTGAAGAGAAAGTACCTATTGTATTTACTAGTGCAGGCAATCCTAAAACCTATACTCCTTTATTTAAACAGCATGGAATTAAAGTAGTACATGTAGTGAGTAGTTCCAAATTTGCATTGAAAGCACAAGACGCGGGCTGTGATGCAATTGTTGCAGAAGGGTTTGAAGCAGGAGGTCACAATGGAAGAGAAGAAACAACTACCCTTGTTTTAATTCCTGCTGTAAAAAAACAAATTCAGATTCCTTTAATTGCAGCAGGTGGTATTGCTACTGGTCAGCAAATGTATGCTGCCATTGCTTTAGGCGCTGATGCTGTTCAAGTAGGTAGTCGTTTTGTATGCAGTAATGAAGCTTCTTCTCATTTACAATTTAAAGAAGCAGTGATTAAAGCAGGCGAGGGAGATACGCAATTGAGTATGAAAAAACTGGTGCCTGTTCGATTATTAAAAAATGAATTTTATAATCAAGTATCTGCTGCAGAACAAAGAGGTGCTGATGAAGCAGAATTAACCCATTTATTGGGCAGGGCCCGAGCCAAAAAAGGCATGTTCGAAGGAGACCTAGCAGAAGGTGAATTAGAAATTGGTCAGGTTGCTGCTTTAATTAATGAGATAAAACCTGCTGGAGAAATTGTTAAAGAAATGGTGAATGAATTCAACGCTTGTGTTGGGGCTATTCAATCCCTTTAACCAAAATCAATCTCTGTATTATCTCCAATATTTAAACTTCTGCTTAATCCTTTTACAGAAGCATCACTTCCAATTAATGAGTTGTCTAATACTACTTCAAATAAATTGGTATAAGAGCCAATGATACTGTCTCGTATAATGGAATGTTTTACAGTTGTGTTGGCGCCAATCGCAACATGTGGTCCTATAATGGAATGAGAAATATCACAGCCCGGTGCAATGCTAACAGGTGGTATGATGATGGTGTCTTTAAAGTCGTGTATGTATTGAATATTCCCGCCAAACTTTTTAAGTAGTGTTGCATTACTTTCTAGTAGACTTTCTTTTTTACCGCAATCGAACCAACTCTTCACTTTAAATGATTGGAATTTAGCTCCGCGTTTAATCATGCAATCTAAGGCGTCGGTTAAATTATATTCACCTTGTGTTTTGATGTCTTGCATAAATAAATGATGCAGGCATTCAAACAAGAAATGAGTCTCTTTAATTTTATATAATCCAACCAATGCCATATTACTTTTAGGGATGGAAGGTTTTTCTACTACTTGTTCTATAAATCCTTCCTCGTCAATAGATGCTACTCCAAAATTTCTTGGATCATCTACTTTTTTTACCCCCAACATACTGTAAGGACTGTCCACTACTTCTTTAACATCGTACTCACAAATAGTATCACCTAAAACAACAAAAACCTCGTCTTCTCCTACAATATTTTTTGTTAGCTCAATAGCATGCCCTGTTCCTTGTCTTTCATTTTGAAATACAAAGTGCGTGGTTAAATCTGGGTATGTTTGTTTAACGTAATCCTGAATTTTCTCTCCAAGGTATCCAACAATAAATATGAACTCTGTAATGCCTGCATCTCGCAATTGATCTACAATAAAACTTAAGATGGTTTTTCCTGCAATAGGAATTAAAGCCTTGGGTTGAGTATATGTATGCGGTCTTAATTTAGTTCCTGCACCCGCAACTGGTATAATAGCTTTCATTGGGTATAATTTATCCATGTCCGATTCTCACGAATTCCTATCTATATCGGCTAAATGGGGCTGTAAAATAGTAAATAACGCGTAAATTTGGCAAAAATACACTTCATGCAGAGAGATACATTGGTTTTTGACCTGATTAGAAAAGAGTTAGAAAGACAGCGCCACGGAATTGAGCTAATTGCTTCGGAAAATTTCACTAGCCTTCAAGTGATGCAGGCTATGGGTAATGTGATGACCAATAAATACGCAGAAGGGTATCCAGGTAGAAGATATTATGCGGGTTGCGAAATTGTTGACCAAACAGAACAATTGGCTATTGATCGTTTGAAAGAAATTTTTGGAGTAGAATATGCCAATGTGCAACCACATAGTGGCGCGCAGGCAAATGCCGCAGTTGCTTTAGCTGTATTACAGCCAGGCGATGCAACTTTAGGTTTAGACCTTAGCATGGGAGGCCATTTAACACATGGAAGTGCCGTTAACTATTCTGGTAAATTATACCAACCCCATTTTTATGGTGTAACAAGAGAAGAAGGTTTAATTGATTACGAAATGCTCGAAGCAAAGGCACGTGAAGTAAAACCTAAATTAATCTATTGTGGGGCCAGTGCTTACAGTAGAGATTGGGATTATGCGCGCATTAGAAAAGTAGCAGACGAAGTGGGTGCTTTAGTAATGGCAGATATTGCTCACCCTGCTGGTTTAATTGCAAAAAAATTATTGAATTCTCCTTTTGAACATTGTCATTTTGTTACTTCTACTACACATAAAACCTTGCGTGGGCCAAGAGGAGGAATCATCATGATGAATAAAGATTTTGAGAATCCTTGGGGATTAAAAGATGTAAAGGGAAATATCAGAATGATGAGCAACTTATTGGATATGGCGGTATTTCCTGGTATTCAAGGTGGTCCATTGCAACATGTAATTGCTGCAAAAGCAGTGGCATTTGGTGAAATCTTATCTGATGAGTTTTTAGTTTACCAACAGCAGGTTCAAAAAAATGCGCAGGCCATGGCCAAAGCATTTGTAGATAAAGGATACCATATCATTAGTGGTGGAACAGATAACCACTTAATGCTGATTGATTTAAGAAATAAAAATATCAGTGGTAAAAAAGCGGAACAAGCATTGGTACTTGCAGATATTACTGCCAATAAAAATATGGTCCCTTACGATGACAAATCTGCCTTCGTAACTTCAGGTATTCGTTTTGGCGTTGCTGCAATTACTACTCGTGGTATGACTGAATCGCATATGCCTTTTATTGTTGATTCAATTGATCGCATATTAATGAATGCAGAAGACACACAAATAATTGGATCTGTTCGCAATCAAGTAAACGAATTCATGGAACAATTCATCCTTTACCCAGAAATGGGCTAATCTAATTCACAAGCTATGCTTCAAAGAATACAAAGTATTTGGTTGTTATTGGCCGCCACAATGAGTGCGCTAAGTTTGAAATTTTCTTTCTTTAGTGGCAATAAAATAAACATAGAGACCAATGTGAAAGAATGGATCGAATATACTGCTGCACAAGGCAGTTTAAACGCGATTTTAACCATTGCAATTTGCGTGGCTACTTTAGTATGTATTTTCATGTACAAAGACAGGAAAAGGCAATTACTGATTAGTCTGATTATATTAGCAGTGTCTTTCTTGAATATTTTTTTATACTACAATGCCAGTAAAACGTTTACAGAATCTAATACTGATTTGACGGCTTTAATTAGCTTGTCTATTCCTGTATTCTTGGTACTTGCAGCAGTAGGAATTTATAAAGACGAGCAACTAGTTAAAAATGCAGATCGCTTAAGATAAGCACTACCTAAAAATAACCTTAAAAATAAAAGAAGCGCAGTATCCCCTCAGTTACTGCGCTTTGTTGTTTAATTCAATTAGTGAATTAAACAGGTTGA